>NZ_JAVSCF010000098.1:0-21431 GCF_031932565.1 Streptomyces sp. B1866 | reverse complement strand
ACGCGAACCACCGGCTGTAGTACTAGGCGCCGTGTCGGGGCGGGAGTGAGGTGAGAGGTGGTTGGCAGCTTGGAAGAGCAGACACCAGCCCAGCAGGCCCTGAGCCGCCCGTACGTCACCGCTGACGGACTCAGTTTTAACGTCACCAAGATGTCGGTCGAGCACCGCCCGAACCGCACCGCGACGTTGACGTACTGGCTCACCGTGGGCCGCCGAGATCACCCGGATGAACGCTGGGTGGTCGCTCTGCCTTGGGACGACAAGTCCTGGGCGGATGTGCTCACCTCGCCCGCGCCCCCTCCCGACCGACTGCGGCAGCTCGTGCACCTGGTACATGCCCATCTGGAAGAGTGGTGGGACACCAAGGGGCACAACCGGCAGTCGGCGAAGCAGGGACGGCGGCTCGCCTGACCTGTCACACCGACATCTCGAGACCATCATCGCCAGACCGCGGCGACGGTATGGGCGGCACACGACGCCGAGCGGGGTCGGGGTCCGTACGGACACCGCCGTACGCGTCGACCCGGGGCAGACCTGGCGCGTCCAGGACGGCGCACCCAGGACTGGCTGCGCGCGCTGCTCCTACTGCCCGCCGCCGGCGCCGTGCGCCGAAGACGGCGCCGGCCGCCGCGACCGGCTCCGGCGCGGCTAGTGCTGTGACCGGGAAGGTTCGCCGGGGCGGTAGCTTCGCCTGGATAGCCTGAATGGCATGATCAAGTCATATACGCGCTCCGACGACGCTGCAGTCGCGATAGCCGGGGCGCGGGCCGGCGCGGACGTGGTCCGCAACATGTACGGCCAGCGGCTCAACCGCATCGACAAGGGCGCCGGGGACTTTGCCACTGCCGCGGATGTGGAGGCTGAGAAGGCGATCCTCGGCGTCATCCGTGCCGCACGGCCCGATGATGCGGTGCTCGGCGAGGAAGGCGGGCAGCAGGGTGCCGCCGACGCCGTGCGCCAGTGGTTGGTGGATCCTCTCTGCGGCACGCTGAACTACGCCGTCGGCAACATGCTGGTGGCCGTCAACGTGGCGCTGCGCGATGGGGCGGCGGCCGTGGCCGACCCGTTCAGCGGCGAGGTTTTCTTCACCGACGGGGAGACCGCCTGGGTGCAGCATGACGAGGCCGACGACGCACTGCTGACGCCCTCGCCCGCTACCCGATTGGTGGACGTCAACCTGGATCCGCCGTTCCCAAGTGCGCCGGGATTCCGGGCTGTGAATCTGCTGGCCCGCCCTGAGTTCATCGAACGCTTCCGGCCGCGCGTCGTATCCACGACCCTGGCGTTGGCCTGGGTGGCTGCCGGCAAGCGCGCCGCGTATGTCACCGACGGCGGCGACCTGTCCAGGAGCGTGCATTTCGCGTCCGGCATCGCCTTGTGCCGGGCCGCTGGCTGTGTTGTCACAGGCATCGACGGTGCCCCAATAGGTAAGGGGGGTCGTGGGCTTGTGGTCGCCGCCGACGACGAGACCCACGGGTTGCTGATGTCGATGACGCGCAGCCGACGCTAGTGCTGCGACCGCACGGGTATCGCTGGGCTGGGGCAGGGGGCGACCTGGAGAGGCATGCCGCCCCAGCGGATGCCCTTCTCGCTGCGGATCCGAGCATGTTCACGGCGCTGAGCTGCGAGGAGCTCTGGGTGGCGGGCGTTGGCGTTGCGCCAGCGCAGGTAGGCATGGAGGGCCCGCGTCTGGACGGTGTGGTTGCGGTGGTTGGAGTTGGCGACGGTGAACTGCCGCAGCGGTCTGAAGTGGGCCTCGACCGGGTTGGCCCAGGATGCGTAGGACATATCACCGTGGACACGCTCGGCCTGCCCGTGATGATCACGGTGCGGGGGTGTTTTCAGCCGTCGTGCCTGGTGCCGCGATCAGGTGCGCTCATGTCTCCTGTCCCGGGTGTGCCGTCGGCGAGTCCGTAGCGCAGGTACACGGTGCCCTTCGGACCGGCTGCCGGCGGTTGGAGGAGTGTGACGTTCGTGGGCACCGCGCCACCGTCGAACACCTTCTTCCCGACGCCGAGCACGATCGGGTGCACCCACAGGTCGAGCCGGTCGAAGAGCTTCTCGCGCAGGAGGCTCTGCACCAGGTTCAGGCTCCCGACGACCTTCACGTGCTCGTGCCGGTCACGGATCTCGCGCACCGCGCCGGCCAGATCCGGGCCGAGCCGGGTGGACCCGGCCCACGACAGGTCGGGCCTGCCGCGGGAGGCCACGTACTTCGGGACGCTGTTGAAGAGGGTGGCGATCTCGTTGTCCTCGCCGCCCTCCTGGTGCGGCCAGTAGGCGGCGAAGATGTCATACGTCCGCCGGCCGAGCAGGAGGGCGTCCGTGCCCTCGTACGCGGCGCTGACCTGGGCACCGGTGACCTCGTCCAGCAGGGGCGCCTGCCAGCCGCCGAACGGGAACCCCACCGGGTCCTCGTCGGGCCCGCCGGGCGCCTGCCCGACGAGGTCGAGGGTCGCGAACAGCTCGATGTGGATGAGGCCCATGCTCTACTCCCGATGAAGTGGTTGTCCCGGTCGGTAGGTAGACTGTGGGCGTCGGCGAAACTCATCGCTGTGACGGCACCACGCCCGAGTTCGCCGTGAAGGCCGTGCCGTCCCGACCGTGGTCGCCGCCTGCCGAGTCACCCGAACCGCGTCGATGGCTGCGCCACGCCGTATGTCATAACGATCCTGGTCATAGGGATCCAGCGTCAGCCGTGCCAGTTGCCAGATGGCCCTCTGTGCTTCGTGAGCTGCATCAGGCTACGTGCCGGTGGCGTTCGTGTTCACCGGGAGGGCCGCCGCGCAGCGCGGGTCGGCCGGTTTGGGGCGACGTCGGCCGGACGCGGCGCGCGTAGCCGTGCGCGAACCGCCGCGTGACCGGCGTCCGGTCGATGAGGCGGTGCTGGCGTGTGGGCCGCCGCCATCGATCGCCAGGACGTCGACGCCGACGAGGGCGGCCGTCCGCCCTCGTGGAAAGCGGGCGCCGGTCCCCGCCTCGGCACCCCGCGCCGGAGCACGGCGTTTCACGGCTGCCGAGCCGCCGGGGCTACCGCCCTTCGCCCGCGCGCCGTTCCCGTGGATCCCGGAAGAACGTCCACCAGCCCTGTGACCTGGGACTTCAAGTTGGCGGAGGCTCAGTGTCTCCACCCTTCGCGGTAGCCGGACGACCTCTAACGCGAAGGGTGGACACGATTTCACACCGCAGACGTATTCCCTTGAATTTCGTCTCGCATAACCTGTCTCTTGGCCAGGTAAGTACACCGGGCGGGGGATTATCCACCCGTGAAAGTGGCGATCCGGTGGAAGGTTCGCGTCACTTTCGGCCGTCCGGATGAGCGTGTGGAGAGGTATACGTGAGCAATATCGGTGGGTAGCGTCCGGATCCTGGCGGCGGTTTCCGCTGGCTGCACGCCGCGATGTCTGCGGGGTCGGCCGACGCCCCATGGTGCTTTCTCCGGGCCTGCGGGCGGGGGCGTCCAGGCGCAGTATCGAGCCGGTACGCATCGGCCAAGCGCGGGCCGCCGTGCCCTACCGGGGAATCCGCCGCGCGCACCGCTAGGACCACCATCTCCCCCCGGTACCCGGCCTGCTGGCTTTCGGCCGGAGTTGCGGGGACTCCTGGTGCAGAACAATCCGTCATCGATTTGATACATCGGCCATGCACGGCCGACCACAGGGGAGAGCATGAACGCTGCTGCCTGCAGGAACCGCAAGAGTCCCAGCGGTTGGAAGTCCTCCGCTCTGGGTGCCGCGGCGGTCGCCGCGTTGCTGGCGACCACGGCGTGCGAGTCTGACTCGGGCGGTGCCGCGGACGCATCCAAGGCCTCGGACCGACCGAGCGTGACGACGCCACACTCGTCGCACCCGACGCCGTCGAGCGCGACGAGGTCGGCGACGTCGGGTGCGGCGGCGTCGACGCCGCCCGGCGGCAGCGGCACAGGCGGAAAGAACGGGGACGCCGGCGGCGACGACAGCTCTGACATCCCCCTGTGCACCTTGCAAGACCTGTCGGTCTCCGCCACGAACTATGACGCGAAGGGTGAGCCGGTTCGGCACATCCTCCTTGTCGCCACCAACACCGGTGACAGCAAGTGCGACATCGTGGGCGCCCCCGAGGTCACGCTCGGCGACGCCAAGGGCCCGGCCCCGGTCATGAAGGGGACCGACCCCGGCGAGGACCTCACCCTCGCTCCCGGCGACAAGGCGTACGCCGGCCTGCTCGCCACCGGCGGCCAGATGGACACCTACACCGTGAAGTCCATGACCCTCGGCCTCGGCAGCCCCGGCGGCGAGAGCGAGGCGGACAAGCCGGTCAACCTGCGCATGCCCGTCGCGTCGTTCGAGGCCGACGACGGCCAGCGCGTCACGTACTGGGCGGGGACCGAGGGCCTCGCCATGCGTCCGGTGACCCGATCCTGACAGACCTTAGCCCGCCTGGAACGTCAGCCGACCCACTGCGGGGAAACAGTCAGCCGCCGCGGCTGCCCGCGGCGGCGTGCGGGCAGACCCCGCGCTGCTGGCAGCCACC
Source organism: Streptomyces sp. B1866 (assembly GCF_031932565.1). Taxonomy (NCBI): domain Bacteria; kingdom Bacillati; phylum Actinomycetota; class Actinomycetes; order Kitasatosporales; family Streptomycetaceae; genus Streptomyces; species Streptomyces sp. B1866. The sequence goes on along the minus strand of NZ_JAVSCF010000098.1, from coordinate 16,919 downwards.
TGGCTGTTCGGGTGGCAGGGCTTTCGCGCCTCTCACCCAGCTCTCACGGACAGTACGTCACGGCGCGGCAGGTGGCATCACCGCGAAGCATCGAAACATGGACTGACCTGCACTGCCGGGACGACGCCGGACCGGAGCGCAGAGCGCGACACGCCTGGCCGCGCGCTGGGGGTCAAGGGGTCGCAGGTTCGAATCCTGGCGTCCCGAAACAGTGGGAAGACCCGCTGACCGGAGAGAATCTCCAGGTCAGCGGGCCTTTCGTGCTGCGGTGGCTGACTCACTTGACCAGCCGCAGGTCGGTGGGCTGACCCCGAAGGCCGGTGGCCGCCTGCTCGATGGCCGGACCTGGGATGAGTATCCCGACACAGCCGGCCTAGTGGCAATACCGGTGATTTAGTTTGTTTTCCGGCGGGTCGGCCTGGCCTTGGTCGGCCCGACCAGGGTCACTCGGGGAGTGTCCGGCCGGGGAGGATTGTGGTGCTCGGCGCGTTTGAGCTTCCAGTTGGACATCTTGCGTTTGATGACGCGCGCGCTGGAGCGCATCCGCCGGGGTGACAAGAGCCGTTCACGGATCTCTTCCAGGGCTGTGACCAGTGCCCGGGCCAGCCGGGAGGGGGGAAAACGCCGCCTGGTCGGTGACATGGCGGCGGATGACTCGCAGGGTGCGGGTGAAGGAGACCCGGTCGGGATCATGGTCCGCTTGTTGTGCGGCCTGGTGCATCAGGTCCCGCAGGGCGTGGTGCACCAGAAGGAAGGCGAAGATCTCCTGTTCGGCCCCGTCGGGGTGCTGGGAACGCAGGACGAGGCGGGGGCCTCCGAGATGGGTCTTGATCTCATCGAGCGTGCTCTCGATCTCCCATCGCTGGGCGTACAGCGCGGCCAGCGACGCGGCCGAGGCGGCCTTCGGGTCCAGGATGGTGGTGATCAGCCGGTACACCGTGTCGCTGCCGCCGCGTCCGAGGGTGTACTCGATCACCCGGACCCGGGCCGGATCCGCGCGACGGTTCCTGTCCCGGGCCGCGACGATTGGCTGAGCCCCGGCAGATCGCCGAGGCGGCCGCGTGGCTGCTCAGCGACCGGGCCTCGTATGTGACCGGCGCGATCCTGCCGGTCGACGGCGGCGCCGGCGCCTGACAGAAGCGGCCCGGGTCCTGATCCGCGCTCCAGGAACAGCCGCTGAATCGCGGAGGTCATGCACCGTTGCCGGGGTGGTGCCGCGGCAGTGTGGGCATGCCCAGGTCTGCCTTGCCCGTCGCGGCGGCCCGCTGGGCCTGGGCGCGCTTGCTGCGTGGGAAACTCAGGGTGAGGTCGAGTCCGTCGACCTCACCGCGCCAGCCTTCGTCGATCGCGCGTTGACGGCGGGCCAGCAGGTCCGCCTCCAACTCGTCGAGCCGGAGCAGCAGCCTGGGGTTGATCGACAGCATCGGGCAGCGGATGCAGGCGCGCAGCCGAGCCCGCCGATGCGGCCTGGCGGGCTCGATCGGCGACACGTGCGCCGAGGCGCGTCGGCGGGATCTGCTGTCCGGCACCGGGTTGACCACAGGACCCCGTCCGAAGTGCAGGTGAAAGGCGTAGAAGCCGTGCACCACCGACAGGTTGTGCGCGATGGTCCGCGGCGCGTACCCGGACCTCAGAGTCGGCTTGCCGGTCTTCGGACTGACGGTGCCAGCCGCCAACGCATCCATGGGGCGGCGTCGCCGCTGCGGGTTCGGCGCCGACCGCAGCCACCCCACCAGCGTGGCGGTCTCGGCCTCGGTGGCCTGCTCCCACCCGACATCGACCGCCCACAGCAGCCGGAACCACCGCAGCAGATCGTGACCGTAGCTCCGACAGGTCAGCGGGCTCACATCGCCCAGCAGCAGATCCCGCAAGTACCCACAGGCCGTGCTGGCGCCAGGTGCCGAACACCAGGTGGTAGACGGGCCGGTGGCCCGGGGCCTTGGCCACCGGCACCGACTGGACCAGCATGCCGGTGGCGGCCGCCAGCCGGCGGGCGTACTCGGCGGCCACCATCTTGTCCGCGTCCGGGGCCGGCTCCTTGCCGGCGGGGAAGAAGTCCCGCCACCAGCGGCCCCCGCACACCGCGTCGAACCGCTCCGAGGACCGCTCCGCACCCTTGTCCGACCGCGCGTTGCCGCCCAGGCGCCGCACCGCGACCATGCTGAAGTTCAGCAGGAACTCCGTGGGCGGCCACCGCCGCCCCGGCGTCCTGCGTGCCTTCGTGGCGCGGGTCAGGCGGTTCCACGGCAGGCCCAGCCCGCACGGATCGAGGAACAGGAACAGCGGCAGGTCGGCGGCCGCGCGCACCACCTCGTCCAGGACCCGTCGACATCGCCGTGGTGGACCCGGGCGTCCACGCCCTGTCCCCCGTAGACCGCCGCGACCTGCTCCAGGCGGGTGGACGACCTCGGCTCGCGCTCGGTGAGGAAGCAGGTCCAGTGCAGTCCGTACCGGGACAGATGCTGGGAGGCCACCTGCATGACGATCTCCGCCGACGCGGCCTCGCCGCTCTCGTACCGGCCCTCGCCGGCGTACCCGTCCAGGTACACCACCCGTTTGTCCAGCGAGCCGGTCATCCCGCCGAACTGCGGAATGTACCTGCCCAGCAGCGCGTGCTTGAACGTACTGGGCAGCGCCGGCTCCGACCAGTACCCACCCTTTGTGCCAGTTGCCATCCCAGGCCCCCCGACCGTCCCAACCCCTGGATCACCGGTGAGTCTGCGCGGGGAACCGGCGCCGGTTCCATGCCGACGGGTGCCGGGATTCTCAGCGGGGAGCGTCAGCCGGACCGCGCAGGGCCGCGTGGCGGTAGTCGCGGGGCGGCATGCCGTAGGCGGCGCGGAAGGCGCGGCTGAAGTCGCCCGGGCGCGGGAAGCCCCAGCGAGCGGCGATGGCGTGGACAGGCAGGGACGCCAGGCGGGGATCAGCCAGGTCGTTGCGGGTGGCTTCCAGGCGCTGGCGGCGGATGTAGGCGGCCACGGTGGCGCCCTGCGCCTGGAAGATCCGGTGGAGTTCGCGCAGGGAGATGTGGTGGGCGGCGGCGACCCGGGCCGGTGACAGGCCGGGATCCCCGAGGTGCCGGCCGATGTAGGCGTGGATGCTCAGGGCCCTGGTGCGCTGGCGGCTTTCGGGGGTGAGGATGGCGGGGGCGTCCAGGCGGTCGGCGACGGTGGCGGCGAGCAGGTCGACCAGGATGCCCGACAGGCGCGGAACGTCGGAGGGCTGGTAGCGGTGCGCCTGGGCGGTGACATGGGTGAGGAAGTGGGTCAGCAGTCCGCGGAATCCGCAGTCGTCGGGTAACCGGGTGGCGAGCAGGCGGTCGACGAGGCTCGGCCGGGCCGGTACCAGGGATTTGGGGATCTGGGCGACGATGCGCGCCACGGTGCCGGTACCGGCGGTCCACAGCCCCTCGAACGGCCGGCAGGTGTCGTAGAGCATGAGATCGCCGGTCCGGAAGGCCGTCTCGCGGCCGGACTGGGACAGGTGCACGGTCCCTTGCACGGTCAGCGCGAGGTGGTAGTACTCCGGATCGCTGCGGCGGATCAGCTTCGGGGTGCGTTCGACGGTCATCGGCTGGTACGTCATGGAAGTGATCCGGCTGGTGCCGAGTTCCAGCACGTCGGCCGTCGCGCGGAAGTCGGCCGCGTGGGCGCTGTGCAGCGCGACGGGCACCAGTGTGGAGGCCGTCAGGTCGTACCACCACGGGAAGCGGTCGGCCTTCGGCAGATGCGTGGTGGTGAGACGAGTCGTGATCATCGCGAATGGCCTTTCGGTCTGTCCGCCGGGCACCGGCCGCAGCTCGTCGGCCGGTGCCTGTCAGCCTGAGGAAGGAAGGAGCGGTGTCGCGGTGTTCGGAAGACGCTATCGGGGTGCGTCTGCTTCCCGCAGCCGCGCGGTGTCCCTTCTTACACATGACCGCCGGTAACCCAGCCCCTGCCCGACGAAATGGTCGCCCACGGCCAGGTTTTCGGTGCGGATCCGCTGTTCCTTCCCGGCGCGCAGGACGGTGTCTTCTTCTGCGCCGGGTTCCAGCGGGGCGCTCCCGTCCTGTGCTGGGAGCGGGCCTCGACGTAGCGGCCCGCGAGAACGCGGGCCGCCACTCCGGCCGCCGCCTCCAGGAGGGGCACCGTCACTGCTGGTCGGCGGCGGTGACACGGGAGCGGCGGGAGGTCTCTCGGCAGCCCTCCGGCCGCTGGGGATCGACGCCGCCGTGTGACCGGGCGAGCCGGCGCCGCAGGCCGTCCACGATGTCCGGCAGGTCGGTCAGCGTGCGGGCGAGGCCGTACACGTAGCAGTCGGGGCGTACGAGCACCGCTTCGGCGTTCAGTCCGGTGAACCACCGGTGGTAGGTCGCGTCGACGTCGACCACGGCGTCGGCGCGGTCCGTGGCGGCCCGGGTGACGTGGACGACGCGCGCGTCGAGGCCGGCCAGGAACGTGCGCTGGTCGGGGCGGAGGGCTTCCCACGCGCCGGCGCGTGCGGACAGCAGCGTCCAGCCGCCGCCGAGGAGGTCGTCGGCCAGGCCGATGGTCTGCCCGCGCGAGACTCTGCCCTGAACGCCGAGGCGGCCGACCGCGCCGCTGCTCGCTCCGCCGTGCAGGACGCCGCGCTCCAGCCAGGGGAAGGCGGGCGGCCGCGGCGCCCGGCCGGAGCGGAACGCCTCGTCGCGTGCGGCCGCGGCCCGCGGGTCGGTCGTGCAGACGACCCGGCCGAGGGCGATGGCCGTCCTGGTGATCTCCTCGACGTGGGGGCGCCGTTCGGCCGTGTACGTGTCGAGCAGGCTCTCGTCGGCCTTCCCGCACAGGACGAGGCCGAGCTTCCAGGCCAGGTTGGCCGCGTCCCGGATGCCGGAGCACATGCCCTGCCCCAGGAACGGCGGCATCAGGTGCGCGGCGTCGCCGACGAGCAGCACCCGGCCGTCGCGGAAGGAGTCGGCCAGCAGCGAGCGGAAGGTGTAGACGGTGCGGCGGACGACGTCGGCGTTGTCCGGCCGCACGCCCCACCGGGCCAGCAGTTCCCAGACCCGCGCCGCCTCGGCGAGGTCCTGGCGGCTCTCTCCGGGCAGGGCCATGAACTCCCAGCGGGCGTGGCGGCGCCCCAGCCAGCGGAACGGCGAGACGGGGCGCGCCGGGTCGCAGATCTGGCCGGCGTCGGGCATGTCGATGCGGGCGTCCGCGTCGTGCGGGCGTACGTCGACGACCAGCCAGTCCTGCTCGAACCCGAAGTCCTCCCGGGCGATGGCGGTGGCGCCGCGGACGAAGGAGCCGGCGCCGTCGGCCCCGACCGCGTACCGGGCGGTGACGGTGCGTTCGCGACCGGCGGGCCGCCGGCAGGCACCGCGCGGGGCTCCCTCGCGCACGGTCACCTCGACGTGGTCCTCGTGCTGAGCGACCCCGGTGGCCTCCCAGCCGCGGTGGACGCGGACGGTGGGGCAGCGGGCGACGGCGGCGGTCAGCGCGTCTTCGAGGTCGGGCTGGTACATGAGGTAGTCGGACTTCCAGCCCGAGGGCGTCGGCGCGTCCCAGTCCAGGTGGAGCAGCAGTTCACCGGCGCCGTTGTACCAGTCGTAGTCGGGGACGGGAATGGCGTGCCGCTCGAAGGGGGCCGCCGCGCCGATGTGCTGGAGGATGCGCATGACCTCGTGGTCGACGTGGCCCGCGCGCGGCAGCGGGTACGGGGCGGGCCGGCGCTCGAAGGCGGCCACGGTGCGGCCGAGCCGTCCGAGGAGGGCGGCGTGGACCTGCCCGACCGGTCCGAGGCCGACCTGTACGACGTCGTAGTCGGGCGCGCGGCGGGCGCGGGGCGTCCCGTCGGCGGCGGTGTTCGGGGAGGAGTGCATGGGGGTCTCTTCCGGGCTCAGGGGATCAGCAGCGAGCGGCGCCCCGCGCGGTCTGCCGCGCGTGTCCGGACCGCTCCGTCGCGCGTGTCCGGACCGCTCAGGAGCGCCGGCCGCGGGCCCAGGCGGGAACCCCTCCGGGACCGGGCACGGGAGCGGGTACGGGGGCGGCTACGGGAAGCCGCGCCCGAGGTACCTCCGGCGGCCGTCCGCCGACCGCGGGCAGCCGCGACCGCCGCCGCGGAGCCTCCGGGCGGGCTCGCCACGCGCGTACGGCCCGTAGCTGCTTCTCATGCTCCTGCCGGACGGCCCGGGGCGCCAGCCGACGCGGCAGTCGCCGGACGGCGGTGCGGCGCGGTGCGCCGGATCGGGCCCGCGGGCCCCGGTCGGCCCACCCCCGGTGGCCCCCCGCTCGCCGGGGCCGGGGCGGCGGTCCGCCGACCGGGAGGACCGGGCCGCCGCCCGCGCGTCCCGGGCGGCGGCGGCCCCGGCCGTACGGGCCCGCGGCGCGGACCGCGCCGCTGCTCAGTCCAGGCGCGAGGACGATTCCGCCAGGACTTGAGCGAACTCGCGCATGCTTCTGACCGCTAGGTATGTCATGGGCCTTTGACATGAGTCCGGGAGGGCCATGCTCATCGACCGGAGCGCTCACATCGGCCTGGCGGAAGCGGCGCTTGGCGAGTGCGCGTCAGGCCGCTTCCGGCTGCTGATCGCCGAGGGCGGACCGGGGTGCGGTAAGAGCGCGTTCCTGCGGGAGTTCCTGCGCGTCGCGTCACGAGCCGGTGCCCTGGTCGCCGAGGCCCCCGGCCTGCCCGGCGGCCGCGCCGCCCCCCTCGGGCTCGTACGCCGGCTGGCCGCCGCTCCGGGGCTGCCGGAGCCGGTCCGCGAGCGGCTGCGCACGGCGGGGGACCGGGACGCCGGGCAGGTGCCCGGCGCCGCACAGGAGCTGGGCGCGGCGCTGTGCGCGGCCTGCGCGCCCGCGCCGCTGGTGATCGCGGTCGACGACCTGCACCACGTGGACCAGGCGTCGCTGCGGCACCTGCTGCACGCCGCGGACCGGGCCCGTTCGGCCCGTGTCCTCGTCATCGGCACCGAGAACCCCTACCGCGACGACAGCGACCCGGTGCTGGCCACCGAGTTGCTGCGCCACCCCGGCTTCCAGCGCCTCACCCTGGGCCCGCTCGGCCGGGACGGCGTGGCCCGACTGGTCGGCGAGCACCGCGGGCGGCCGGTGGACGACCGTCTCGCGGCCCAGTACACGGCGATCACCGGCGGGAATCCGCTCCTGCTGCGGGCCCTGCTCGCGGACGCGGACCCGGCCCCGGGCGCCGCCGGCCGGGCCCCGCGGCCCACCGCCGGCGGACGGTTCCACCACGCGGTGGTGGCCTGCCTGGCGGGTGCCGGAGCGGCCGTCCAGCAGGTCGCCGGCGCGCTGGCCGTCCTCGACGCGCGCGGCACCCCCGCCCGGCTGGGCCGGCTGCTGCGGCCGGACGACCCGACCCGCGTCGACCGGGCCCTCGCGCTGCTGGAGGCGGGCGGGCTGACGACCGGCCACCGGCTGCGCCACCCGGCCGTCGCCGCGGCCGCCACCGACCACCTGACCGCCGCCGAGCGCCGGCGGCTGCACGAGCGCAGCGCCCTGCTGCTGCACGCCGAGTCCGCCCCGGCCACCGAGGTCGGCCGGCACCTGCTGGCCGCCCAGCCCGCGGCGCCCCCCTGGGCGGTCGCGGTGCTGCGCGACGCCGCCGCCCAGGCCCTGGTCGACGACGACGCCGACGCGGCCATCGGGTACCTGACCGCGGCCCGCCGCGCCTGCACCCGCCCCCACCAGGCGGCCGCGGTCCGCGTCGCCCTCGCCGGCGCCACCTGGCGCGTCAACCCCTCCGCCGCCGAGCAGCACTGCGCCGACGCCCTCGCCGACCTGCGCGCCGGCCGGCTCACCGACGGCGACGCCGCCCTGCTGCGCCGGCTGCTGACCGGCTGCGGCCGCCTGGAGGAGGCCGGCTGGGCGCGTCCGCTCGCGGCCGACGACCCGCGCGGCGCCGCGGAGCACGCGACGCCGTCCCCGGCCACCGGCTGGCCCTCCGTGCTGCACCCGTGCCCGTGGCCGCCCGCCGCCGAGGAGCACCGGCCCCACCCCGCGCCCGACGCCGCCCCGGCCCGCGAGCCCTGGGACGAGGCCCTGGGCCCCGGCGCCGCCGCGGCCGTGTGGGGCCTGCCCGGGCCGGGGACCACCGAGGCCGCCGTGCGCGAGGCCGAGTCGCGGCTGCGCTCGTGCCCGCTGATGGACGGCACGCTGGCGGTGGTGGCCAACGCCGTACGGACCCTGCTGCGGGCCGGGCGGACGGCGAGCGCGGACCAGTGGTGCCAGCGGCTGCTCGCGGAGGCGGTCGGCCGCCGCTCGCCCGGCTGGCAGGCGAACTTCCTGGCCATCCGGGCCGAGATCGCCCTGCGCAGGGGCGCGCTCGCCGACGCCGACGCGTACGCGCAGGAGGCTCTGGACCGCCTGCCCGGCCGCGGCGGCAGCGTCCTGGTCGGCAGCCCGCTCGCCTGCCAGCTGCTCGCCCGTACCGTCATGGGGCGGTACGACGACGCCACCCGCGTGCTGCACCACCCGGTGCCGGGGGCGCTCTTCCACAGCGTGTACGGGCTGGCGTACCTGCGCGCCCGCGGCCACTACCACCTGGCGACCGGCCACTGCCGCGCCGCGCTCGGCGACTTCCGCACCGCCGGCCGTATGGCGCAGCGCTGGGGCCTGGACCACCCCGCCCTGCTGCCCTGGCGCACCGACGTCGCCCAGGCGTTCCTCCGGCTCGGGGAGCGCGCCAAGGCGGCGACGATGATCACGGAGGAGCTGGCCCGCGGCCGCGGCTGGAGCGACCCGCACGCGCGGGGCGTCACGCTGCGGCTACGGGCCCGGGTCGCCGCACCGCCCGAGCGTCCGCACCTGCTGACCCGGGCCGTGGAGGCCCTGCAGGAGTGCGGGAACCGGCTCGAACTCGCCCAGGCGCTGGCCGACCTGGGCACCGCGTACCAGAGCACCGGCGACCCGGTGCGCGCCAACAAGCTGCGGCGCAGGGCCTGGCGGATGGCCCAGGACTGCGGGGCCGCGGCGCTGTGCGACAGCATCCTGCCCCGGCAGGCGATGCGCGGCGGGGACCGTCTGGACCTGCCCGGCCGCGAGCTGGTCGCCGGGCTCAGCGAATCGGAGACGCGCGTGGCGATCCTCGCCGCCAACGGCAACTCCAACCGGGAGATAGCCCTGAAACTGTGCGTCACCATGAGCACGGTCGAGCAGCATCTGACCCGGGTCTACCGGAAGTTGAACATCAGCCGCCGCCAGGAGCTGCCCAAGAGCCTCATCGGCCCCCTGGGGACCCCGCCCGGGCACCGGGAGGACCACCCGGCGCACTGGGAAGAGGTCTCCGCCCTCTGAAGCGGCCCCGCCCTTGGACGAACCCGGCGAAAGCCCCCCGGACAACGAGAGAGCGCCCCAGGTTGGAGATTCGATGACTGCTGCCGACGACAAGGTGATAGCGGCGCTCCGGGCGTCCCTCAAGGCCAACGAACGGCTGCGGGAGCACAACCAGCAGCTCGCGGAGGCGGCCCGGGAGCCCGTCGCCATCATCGCCATGGCCTGCCGCTATCCGGGCGGCGTGGGCTCGGCGGAGGACCTGTGGCGGCTGGTCGCCGACGGCCGCGACGCGGTGGGCGACTTCCCGGCCGACCGCGGCTGGGACGTGGCANCGCGGTGGGCGACTTCCCGGCCGACCGCGGCTGGGACGTGGCACGGCTGTACGACCCCGACCCGGACCGGCCCGGCACCTCCTACACGCGGCACGGCGGATTCCTCTACGACGCGGGCGAGTTCGACCCCGGCTTCTTCCGCATCAGCCCGCGCGAGGCGCTGGCCATGGACCCCCAGCAGCGGCTGCTGCTGGAGATCTCCTGGGAGGCGTTCGAACGCGCCGGGATCGACCCGGCGTCCGTGCGCGGCAGCCGGACCGGGGTGTTCGCGGGCATGATGTACCACGACTACGGCGCCCGGCTGCACGCCATCCCCGACGGCTTCGAGGGCTACATCGGCAACGGCAGCGGCGGCGGGGTCGCCTCCGGCCGTATCGCCTACACCTTCGGCCTCGAAGGCCCGGCCGTCACCCTGGACACCGCCTGCTCCTCCTCGCTGGTCGCCCTGCACCTGGCCTGCCAGGCGCTGCGGGCGGGGGAGTGCGCCATGGCCCTGGCGGGCGGCGTGACGGTGATGTCCACCCCCAACCTGTTCGTCGAGTTCTCCCGGCAGCGGGCGCTCGCGCCGGACGGGCGCTGCAAGTCCTTCGCGGCCGCGGCGGACGGCACGGGCTGGGGCGAGGGCGCGGGCATGCTGCTGCTGGAGCGGCTGTCGGACGCCCGGCGGCTCNTGCACCTGGCCTGCCAGGCGCTGCGGGCGGGGGAGTGCGCCATGGCCCTGGCGGGCGGCGTGACGGTGATGTCCACCCCCAACCTGTTCGTCGAGTTCTCCCGGCAGCGGGCGCTCGCGCCGGACGGGCGCTGCAAGTCCTTCGCGGCCGCGGCGGACGGCACGGGCTGGGGCGAGGGCGCGGGCATGCTGCTGCTGGAGCGGCTGTCGGACGCCCGGCGGCTCGGGCACCGGGTGCTGGCGGTGGTGCGGGGCAGCGCGGTCAACCAGGACGGGGCGAGCAACGGCCTGACCGCCCCGCACGGCCCCTCCCAGCGGCGGGTCATCGAGCAGGCGCTGGCCAGCGCGGGGCTCACGGCGTCCGACGTGGACGCCGTGGAGGGGCACGGCACCGGCACCGTGCTCGGCGACCCCATCGAGGCGCAGGCCCTGCTGGCGACCTACGGCCGGGAGCGCGCCGAGCGGCAGCCGCTGTGGCTGGGCTCCCTGAAGTCGAACGTGGGCCACACGCAGGCGGCCGCGGGCGTGGGCGGGGTCATCAAGATGGTGATGGCCCTTCACCACGGACTGCTGCCCCGGACGCTGCACGTCGACGAGCCGTCGCCGCACGTGGACTGGTCCGCCGGCCACGTGCGGCTGCTGACCCGGGACGTCCCCTGGCCGGCGGGGGACCGGCCGCGCCGGGCGGGCGTGTCCTCCTTCGGGGTCGGCGGCACCAACGCCCACGTCGTCATCGAGCAGCCGCCGCGGCCGGCGGCCGGCGCGGTCTCCCCGCCCCGCGCAACCAGCCAGACCGACCAGACCGACCAGACCGACCAGCACGGCGCCGACGGCGAGAACAGCGAAACCGGCCCGTTCGGCCACGCCGTACGAGGGCCGCTGCCCTGGCCGGTGTCGGGCGCGACCGCCGAGGCGCTGCGCGCCCAGGCCGCCGAGCTGCGCCGCTTCCTCGCCGCCGCCCCCGACCTGCCGCCGGCCGACGTGGGGCACGCGCTGGCGACCGGCCGGGCGGACCTCGCGCACCGCGCGGTCGTGCTCGGCTCCGACCGGGACAGCCTGCTGCGGGGCCTGGACGCCGTGGCCGAGGACCGGCCGGACGACGGCTCGGTGGTGCGGGGCGTGGCGGCCGGGCCCGGCAGCGGGGTGGTGTTCGTCTTCCCCGGCCAGGGCGGCCAGTGGCCCGGCATGGGCCTGCGGCTGCTGCGCTCCTCCGCCGTCTTCGCCGACCACCTGGCCGCGTGCGAGGCGGCGCTGGCGCCGCACGTCGACTGGTCCCTGCGGGAGGTCCTGCACCGGGGCCAGGACGACCCGGTGTGGGAACGGGCGGACGTCGTGCAGCCCGTGCTCTTCTCGGTCATGGTGTCGCTGGCCGGACTGTGGCGGTCCTACGGTGTCGAACCGGACGCCGTACTCGGCCACTCCCAGGGCGAGATCGCCGCCGCGCACGTCTGCGGCGCCCTGACGCTGGACGACGCGGCCGCGGTGGTGGCCCTGCGCAGCCGGGCCCTGAACGCCCTGCGCGGCTCGGGCGGCATGGCCTCCGTGCCGCTGCCCGCGGACGACGTCGCCGACCTGCTGCGCGCCCACTGGCCCGACCGGCTGTGGGTGGCCGCCGTCAACGCCCCCGCCGCCACGGTGATCTCCGGCGACGCGGACGCCCTCGCCGAGGCGCTGGCGCACTACCAGTCCCGGGACGTACGGGCCAAGCGCGTGCCGGTCGACTACGCCTCCCACTGCCCGCACGTCGAGGCCGTGCGGGCGGAACTGCTGGACCTGCTGGCCGGAATCACCCCCCGGCCCGCCGACATCCCGTTCCACTCCACCGTCGACGGCCACGGCGACGACGCGCCGCACCTCGACGCCGAGTACTGGTACCAGAACCTGCGCCGGCCCGTGCGGTTCGCCGACGCCGTACGGGCCCTGGGCGAGACCGGACACCACACGTACGTCGAGGCGGCCCCGCACCCCACCCTGACCCCCGCCGTCGAGGCCACCGCCGAAGCCGGCGGCGGCACGGTCACCGCCATCGGCTCGCTGCGCCGCGACGAGGACGACGCCCGCCGCTTCCTGACCTCGCTCGCCCGGGCCCACGCCCACGGCCTGCCCGTCGCCTGGGACCGCCACTACCGGGCACTGGTGCCCGCGCCCGGCACCGTCGACCTGCCCACGTACGCCTTCCAGCGCCGCCGCTACTGGCTCGACGCGCCCGCCACGGCGGACGTGACGGCCGCGGGGCTGGCCCCGGCGGGACACCCGCTGCTGGGCGCGGCCGTCACGCTCGCCGAAGGCGACGGGCACCTGCTCACCGGACGGCTGTCCACGGCCGCCCAGCCCTGGCTCGCCGACCACAGCGTCGCCGGGGCCGTCCTGCTGCCCGGCACCGCGTTCGTGGAGCTGACCGCGCACGTCGCCGAACGCCTCGGCTGCCCCCGCGTGGAGGAGCTGATCCTGCACGCCCCGCTCGTCCTGCCCCCGGACGGCGGCGTGGCGCTCCAGGTGGTCGTCGGCGCGGCGGACGAGACCGGCCGCCGCGAGCTGACCGTCTACGCACAGCGCGACGACCCCGACGGCCCGGCGCACGGCGCGTGGACGCGGCACGCCAGCGGCACCCTGGCGGCGGACGGCCCGCGGGCCGCCGAACCGGCCGGCCACGAGGCCGCGGCGCCGACCCCTGCCTGGCCCCCGGCCGGAGCGGTGCCCGTGGACCTCGACGGCCTCTACGACCGGCTCGCCGCCGCCGAGTTCGGCTACGGGCCGGCCTTCCAGGGGCTGCGCGCCGCGTGGCGGCTCGGCGACGAGATCCTCGCCGAGGTCCGGCTGCCCGACCACATGAGCGCCCACGCGGGCCGGTTCGGCCTGCACCCGGCCCTGCTCGACGCCGCCCTGCACGGCCTCGCGCTCGACCCCGGCCCGGCCGGACAGCCCGGGCCGGACCAGGGCCGCCTCCCCTTCACCTGGCGCGGCGTGCGGCTGCACGCCACGGGCGTGCCCGCGCTGCGGGTGCGGCTGCGGCCGCTGGGGCCGGACGCGGTCGCCGTCGAGGCGGCCGACGAGACCGGCGCCGCCGTCGTCTCGATCGAGTCGCTGGCACTGCGGCCCGTGTCACTGGCGGACCTGCGGTCCCCGGCCGCCGCCGTGCGGGACGCGCTCTACGCCCTGGAGTGGACCGCCGCCCCCGAGCCGCCGCCCGCCGACCTGGGGCGGTGCGCCGTCCTGGGCGACGCGGGCCCCGGCGGCGCGGCCGCGCTGGAGGCCGCGGCCCAGGCGCCCGTACCGGCCTATCCCGACCTCCCCGGCCTGCTGCGCGCCCTCGACGCGGGCGACCCGGCCCCCGCCCTGGTGTTCGCGTGCCACCCCGCCGCGGGCCCGGCCGCCGGCGAGGCGGCCGGCGAGGAGCCGGGCGCCGACGACCCGGCCGCCGCCGTGCGCGGCCGCACCCGCCAGGCGCTCGACCTGCTCCAGGGCTGGCTCGCCGACCCCCGGCTGGCCGGCTCCCGGCTCGTCGTCGTCACCTCCGGCGCGGTGGCGGCCACGCCCGGCGACCGCGCGGACGATCCGACGGCCGCCGCCGTCTGCGGGCTGGTCCGCTCCGCGCAGGCCGAGGAACCCGGCCGGTTCCTCCTGGCCGACCTCGACGCGGCCGAGGACTCGTGGGCGGCGCTGCCGCGGGTGGCGGCCCTGGGCGAGCCGCAGGCGGCGGTCCGCGCCGGCCGCGTCCAGGTGGCCCGGCTGGCCAGGGCCGGCGCGACCGCCCTGCCCGAGCCGCCCTCGGGCACCGGCGGCTGGCGGCTGGAGTCCGTACAGACCGGCACCCTCCAGGGCCTGGCGCCGGTGCCGTCCCCGGCGGACACCGCCCCGCTCGGCCCGCACCAGGTGCGCATCGCCGTCCGCGCGGCCGGCGTCAACTTCCGCGACGTCCTGGTGGCCCTGGGCATGGCCCCCGGCCAGCAGGGCCTGGGCAGCGAGGGCGCGGGAGTGGTGCTGGAGACCGGCCCCGACGTGGCGGACCTGGCGGTCGGAGACCGGGTGACAGGCGTGTTCGCGGACGCCTTCGGCCCGTACGCGGTCGCCGACCAGGCCACCGTCGTCCCGATCCCCGACGACTGGACCTTCGCCCAGGCCGCCGCCGTGCCCGTCGTCTTCGCCACCGCCTACTACGGCCTGGTCGACCTCGCGGGCGTGCGCCCCGGGGAGTCGGTACTGGTACACGCCGCCGCCGGCGGAGTGGGCATGGCCGCGGTCCAACTGGCCCGCCACCTGGGCGCCGAGATCCACGCCACCGCCAGCCCCGGGAAGTGGGACATCCTCCGCGCCCAGGGCATCCCCCCCGAGCGCATCGCCTCCTCCCGCACCCTCGACTTCGCGACCCGGTTCGCCGGCCGCGGCATGGACGTCGTGCTCAACTCCCTCGCCCAGGAGTTCGTCGACGCCTCCCTGCGCCTCACGGCCCCGGACGGCGGCCGGTTCCTGGAGATGGGCAAGACCGACCGCCGCGACCCGGACGAGGTGGCCCGCGCCCACCCCGGCGTCACCTACCGGGCGTACGACCTGATGGAGGCCGGGCCCGAGCGCGTCGGCGAGATCCTGCGGACCGTGCTGCGGCTGTTCGCCGAGGGCGTCCTCACCCCGCTGCCGCTCACCTGCTGGGACATCCGGCAGGCCCGGGACGCCTTCCGCCACCTCCAGCAGGGCCGCAACGTCGGCAAGAACGTCCTCACCCTGCCCGCGCCCCTCGACCCCGACGGCACCGTGCTGATCACCGGCGGTACGGGCGTGCTGGGCGCCGCGCTCGCCCGCCACCTCGCCGCCACCGGCCAGGCCCGCCACCTGCTGCTGGCCGGCCGCCGCGGAGCCGACGCGCCCGGCACCTCCGACCTCGTCGCCGACCTCGCCGCACTCGGCGCGCAGGCGACCGTCACCGCCTGCGACGCCGCCGACCGCGCCGCGCTCGCCGCCCTGCTCGCCGACATCCCCGACGCCCGCCCGCTGACCGCCGTCGTGCACGCCGCGGGCGCCCTCGACGACGCCACCCTGGGCTCCCTCACCCCCCGGCACCTCGACACCGTACTGCGCCCCAAGGCGGACGCCGCCCGCAACCTGCACGAGCTGACCCGCCACCAGGACCTGGCCGCCTTCGTGCTGTTCTCCTCCGCCGCGGGCGTCCTGGGCGCCGCCGGACAGGCCAACTACGCCGCCGCCAACGCCTACCTCGACGCCCTCGCCCGCCAGCGGCGCACCGCCGGGCTGCCGGCCGTGTCCCTGGCCTGGGGCCTGTGGGACCAGGCCAGCGGCATGACAGGCCACCTCGACCAGGCCGACCGCACCCGCATGGCCCGCTCCGGCCTCAGGCCGCTGGCCACCGACGAGGCCCTGGCCCTGTTCGACGCCGCCCTCGCCGACGGCACCCCGGTCCTCATGCCCGCCCGCCTCGACCCCGAGACGCTCCACACCCCCCTGTTCGAGCACCTGACGCGCGCCACCCGGCACCGCCCCCCGTCCCGGCCGGGCGGCTCCCTGCGCTCCCGGCTCGCCGGCCACGACCCCGCCGGACAGCGGGAACTCCTGCTCACCCTCGTCCGCGGCCACGCGGCCACCGTCCTGGGCCACCCGACCGACGACGCCCTCACCCCCGACGCCACCTTCCGCGACCTGGGCTTCGACTCGCTCACCGCCGTCGAACTGCGCAACCGGCTGGGCGAGGCCACCGGGCTCCGGCTCCCCGCCACCCTCGTCTTCGACCACCCCACCCCCACCGTCCTGTCCCGGCACCTGCGGGACGAACTCGTCGGCGCCGCCGCCGACACCCCCGCTCCCGCCGCCGCCGCGCCCGCGGCCGACCCGGCGCACGCCGGTCACGAACCCCTCGCGATCGTCGGCATGGCCTGCCGCTACCCGGGCGGCGTACGCACCGCCGAGCAGCTGTGGGACCTGGTCGCCTCCGGCACCGACGCCGTGGGCGACTTCCCCACCGACCGCGGCTGGGACACCGAGCGGCTGTACGCGCCCGACCCGGACCAGCCCGGCACCTCGTACACCCGGCAGGGCGGATTCCTCTACGACGCGGGGAACTTCGACGCGGCGTTCTTCGGCATCAGCCCGCGCGAAGCCCTCGCAATGGACCCGCAGCAGCGGCTGCTGCTGGAGACGTGCTGGGAGGTCTTCGAGCACGCGGGCATCGACCCCACGTCCCTGCGCGGCAGCCAGACCGGTGTCTTCGCCGGCGTGATGCCGACCGAGTACGGCCCCCGGCTGCACGACACCGTGGAAGGCACCGAGGGCTACGCCCTGACCGGCACCTCCGGCAGCATCGCCTCGGGCCGCGTCGCCTACACCTTCGGACTCGAAGGCCCCGCCGTCTCGGTGGACACGGCGTGCTCGTCGTCGCTGGTGGCGCTGCACCTGGCTGCCCAGGCGCTGCGGTCGGGCGAGTGCACCATGGCGCTGGCCGGCGGAGTCACCGTGATGGCGACCCCCGGCGCCTTCGTGGAGTTCTCCCGGCAGCGGGGCCTGTCGGCGGACGGGCGGTGCCGGGCGTTTTCGGCGGCGGCGGATGGTACGGGGTGGGCCGAGGGTGTGGGGATGCTGTTGGTGGAACGGTTGTCGGATGCCCGGCGTTTGGGGCATCGGGTGCTGGCGGTTGTACGAGGGTCGGCGGTCAACCAGGAC
>NZ_JAVSCF010000097.1:0-21465 GCF_031932565.1 Streptomyces sp. B1866 | reverse complement strand
GTGGAGTTCGTCGGTGCCCATCGCGCGGACGACCGTCAGGCCGGCGTCGTGTGCCTTGAGGGCTTTGGCCCAGAGGTTGGCGAAGGCCTGCGAGCGGATCAGGTGCATCCAGTCGGGGCGGTACAGCTCCCGGTTGTAGTTCGACTCCCCCATCGTGGAGACGAACTTCGAGTACATCGCCTTCACGTACTCCAGCGTCACCTCGTCCCCCTCGGCGATCGCGGTGTCGCGGGCGTCCTTGAGAGTGATGCGGAACTTCTCCAGCAGGCTCTCCGTCGCCCCCGAGGTGAACGATTCGTGGGTCTCGGGGGGTTCACACAGGGCGTACTTCGGGCCGGATAGGCGCAGCAGCAGGCGGAGGGTGGGTTCGGTGACCCAGAGGGGGCCGGGTTCGTCGCGGTTGCCGATCGGGTTGGGCAGGTGGGCGCCGTGCTCCCATGCGGGCGGGGTGATCAGGTGGACGCCGGCGCGGCGGCGGTCGTGCACATTGCCGACGGTGTGCTCAAGCTGGCCGAGCGGCAGGTGCGTTTTGAGTGCGCTGAGGTAGGCGCCGTTGATGTCCAGGGCCGTCACCTCGTGTGTGCCGGAAGGCAGTTCGGGGCGGGTCCACTTGGGGCGTGCCTCCCAGATCTGGTCGGCGCCGCGGGCGGAGGGCTTGCGCAGGATGTCCGGGATCCAGGGGTGGGCGACGATGGCGTAGCGGCCGCCCCTGCGGGTCTCGTCCAGCAGGGCCATCGCATCCGGGATCGCCCGCTTGACCAGGGCTGCGGTCGCCGCGTCGACATCGCCCTCGTACGCCTCGAGCACCTCGGCCACGGCCGCCGCGATCGGGTCGGCGTCGGACGCGGTCCGCACACGGCGGCCTGCGGGGACGGTCTTGATGGTCTCCGCCGTGCGGCCCTCCGGCCGCTTGGCGGGGGCGGCTGGTACGGGGGCTGTCGTCGCGCACTGGGCAGGGTCGAGGTGCTGCGGAAATCCGGCGACCTGGTGGCGGGCGGGATGCCCGCACAGGACACACGGCCGGGGCACTCCCAGGTCCTCGACGTCGTCGGCTTCCGGCGCCGGGTACGGCTGATCAGCCGTACCCGGCTGCTCCGCATCCGTCGCAGCGTCGCCGCCCGACGTGGCGGGCCCGGCTTGAGGGAGGTCGGTGTGAGCAGCGGTTTCAGCCTGACGGGCGGCATTGAGGTCGGCGAGCTTGGCGTGAGCGCCTTTGAGGAAGTAGGCGTAGCGCTCACGGATGTCACCGGCCGGGTCGCGGCCCGCTTCCCAGCCGCCGACCGTGGAGGAACTCACTCCCAGCGCCCGGGCCACCTGCGCGCGGGAGAGGTCCAGTGCTTCACGCAGGGCGCGGCGCTGCTCGGCCGGGGGTAGTTCGGCCTCTTTGCGGGCCGCGGCGAGCAGGGCGTCGATCGCCTCGAACTGCGGCTTCACCGTGCCTCTCCCTTCACGGGCGGCCGTCGCCGTCCGGCGCGGCGCGCGTCGGGCAGCGCCTCGCACGCCCGGGTCGGGCCCGCCAGGAAGTCCAGGACATCCATGCCGTAGTGCACGGCCAGCGCCTCGCAGTCGGCCAGACTCCAGGCGGCGGCCCCGGACTGACGGCGGCTCACCTGCGCCTGCGTCACCCCCAGCGCCTCAGCCAGTCTCGCCTGCGACTCGCCCGAGGCATGCATCAGTGCCGCCACCACCAGCCGCACCCGTTCCGGCAAGGACATTCCCATGACCTCCACCCTACCAGAGGAATGCGATTTATGCATAATTTACGAGTGATTCGCATGGCTTTCTTGTGGTGGCCTGGGGTCCTCGAGGATGGGTAACGGCCGGACTGCGGCTGGCGGGCACCGCGGTCCATCGGGTCTCCGCACCCGGCGCACCGCCGCGGCCACATGCCCGAGGGCGAAGTCCATCCCCACCGTGATCGCGTGGTGCGGGTCAGGGCACCAGCGGGTTGTCCCGAGTGAGCTCGATGGTGTGCATCTGGCGGCGCAGCTGCGCGGGCAAGGAGGGCAGGTCGTTGTCGACGATGATGACCTGGTGCGGGCGTGCATGCGGCGTGTCGCGGCGGGCGCCGTCGATGTGGTCGAGGAAGTGCGCATACAGCCGTGCGATCAGCTGCTGGTCCTCGTTGCCGAATCCGACGTTCTTGCGCGGCGAATCGATGATCAGCAGGGACGGCAGATCGGTGGCCCCGGTGACCAGTGCGTGGCTGAGGAATGTCATCCGGTAGGCCACGTTGATCGCGGTGCGCACGCCGTGGCCCACCTTCGTGAGTTTGCCTGCCCTGACCTTCGGCAGGAGCGAGTTGTGATCGATGCGCGCACCAGGCTCTCCGGGCAGCGACAGACCGCCGATGATGGCTGCGAACTGCTCCTCCAGCTCGGCCAGGGTGGTCTGGCGTCCGGACAGGAGGTTCTTGCGCGTCTTGATGTCCTCGTGCACACCGCGCAGTTCTTCTTCTGCCACGCGTAGCGCCCGCTGCAGTTCGAGCAGCCGCCGATGCGGGTCGAGCTGCCGCTCGAGCATGCCGGTCCGGGTGCGGGCACCGGCATGGGCAGCCGAGAGCTGCTCGATCTGCCCGGCCAGAGGCCCGATCTCCAGGCGGGTCCGCTCTTCCAGCTCCGTCCGCGCCTGAGCGAGAGCATCCCGACTCTCACCGGCTGCCTTGGCCGCCTCGATGGCCCGCTGCTGCGCCGTGGCCAGCGCGGCTTCGGCTGCCTGCACGACCTCGTCCCGCGCACCGGGATCCAGTTCGCACAGACACAGATCACAGACCCCCTCAGGCACGATCCGACCGGCCAGCAGCTGCGTGCAGGAGGGGCAGCGCCGCACTGGGTCGGTGCCCGGCTGCCGCTGAGCGCGCTTGATGGCCCGTTGGGCCAAGGAGACGGCGGCCTGGGCCGCCTTCTCCTCTTCCCGGGCCCTGGAGTGCGTTCCCTCCAGGGCGGCGACGCGCTGGCGTAGTGGATCGGCGAAGGTGGTCGCGGCCCGCATGCGGCCCTTGAGTTCCTCCAGGGCCGTCAGCGTCTCCCGTTCTTCACTCTGGGAGCGGGTCAGCTCCTCCTCCAGTTCGGCAGCGCTCCCGGTCAGGAATTCGCTGATCGTCTCGGTGCGGCGTTTGAACTGGCTCACAGTCTGGCTCAGGTCGTCGCGGCGGGCGGTCAGCACCCGCATCTCCGCATCGATGAGTCCGAGCACAAGCTCGACGACCGTCTTGTAGGACTGCGCGGTGTTGGCCTGTCCGCGTACGGCCTCCGTGCCGTCGACCATGTCCTGGGAGAGGTGGTTCAAGGCGTAGAGCTGGGCGAAGGTGAGACGGGCACCGCTGCCGAGCAGGGCCACCGCGGTGGGCGGGGCAAACAGCTCGGACAGGCCCAGCAGGTCCAGCAGCACCTCACCTACAACGCGCCGGTCGCTGTCCGGCTGCACGGTGACGTCGAGACGTTCTTCGACTTTTTCCGTCGTAGGGACTGATCAGTTCGACGGTCCCGGTGCCGGCAACGGTGGAGCGCCGCAGGGCGATGCGCATGCCTTCGATCCGCAGGTGCACTGTGACGGAGGTCAGCCGTTCCGAGGGCACCTGCCGCCACTCCACCGGAAGTCCCAGCGGGTACTTGATGCAGTCGACCAGCGTCGTCTTGCCCGTGTCGATGGGGCCGTAGACGCACACCACCGGATGGGCGAAGTCGAGGGTGCGTACCCGCCGGTGGAGTTGATGACCACTTGCTCAACGAACAGATCTCGCGACATGGACTTCCTTCCACAGTTCACCGACACCGGGACAACAGGGAAGCCTGCTGAAGGAATCGAGTGCGATG
Organism: Streptomyces sp. B1866; assembly: GCF_031932565.1. Taxonomy (NCBI): domain Bacteria; kingdom Bacillati; phylum Actinomycetota; class Actinomycetes; order Kitasatosporales; family Streptomycetaceae; genus Streptomyces; species Streptomyces sp. B1866. The sequence goes on along the minus strand of NZ_JAVSCF010000097.1, from coordinate 17,650 downwards.
ACCGGATCGCCAGAAAGGGTGAGGACCGCCCGGCCCCGGGTGACCTCCTCTTCTCCCGCCAGTCGGCCGTGCTGCCCGATTTCGCTGCTCAGCCATGGACGCACCCTGCCTACTTACTTCGTGCCCCTGCGAGGCATCGCACGTGCTCTGCCCCGATGGGGAGGGGATTGCCGTCGGGATGGTCCTGGACCCAGGACAAGCCGCCGATGTCGAGGCGTTGACGGGTACGGGTCGGCCGTGTAGGCGAGGCGGGCCTCGGCGTCGTCGATTGCACGGGCGCCGGGAACTGTGGGAGGAACTGGCCCATGTCGGCTGGCTGGAGCTGCCCGACCCCAGGCCGGCGCATCTGACGGTGCGGCTGCTCGATCCCGCCGTCCTGGACCAGACACCCGACCGCAGCGCACGCCACCGAGCCGCCCGCTGGGCGATGCACCCGATGCCCCTGGCGCTGCCAGCGGCCGCCCAGTCCTCCCTGCACCTGACCGCACTGGTGCTGGCCGCGCACACCTGCGCGCAGGCCCGCCACAGCGCCGACCTGGAGATCCTGGCCCGGCTGTGCGGGCACTCCCGCCATCAGACCGAAGAACTCCTCGACCGGCTGGTGGCCGCCCGCACCCTGACAGCCTGGCACCACCACCGGGAGACCGGTAGGTGGTCTGGCGCCTACCTTGGTCCCAGCTCCCCGCAACGCCTCGCGCCCCGGCCCGGCCCAGACCCGGTCACCCGCGGTAGCGGCATCAGACCTGGAAGCCGCTCAGGAACGCCTCGCGGTATGAGCGGAAGGCATCCCTCAACAGGAACAAGCGGTTCCAACCCTGCAAGGCTGCGCTGGCCCACCAACCGTCGAAGGGGCGTGCGCGGTCGTGGCGACTGCTGTCGCGCCTGCGCCTACGGTGTCGTGCTCGGCGGTTCCAAGATTGGGTTCCAGGCGAACCAGCCCAGGTTATCGGCGCCCAGTTCCCACGGGGCCTCCAGCAGCAGTTTCCGGGTTTTCTCGAGGTCCGCGGTGACAGGAGTGGGAGCGGGGCCAATGCGGGTCATCAAGTCACCCCACTCGTGCAGGAACTCCTCGTCCTCACCACGCAGCCGGCGCATCGCCGCTTCGACGCAGGCAGGCCATTTCGGCATACCGTAATGGTCGTCGTGAGTCCCGATGCGGGGAGCACCGGCGAAGAGGAGGAAGTCGTCTGGCGGCAAAAGCATTTCGAAATGCCGGAACATGTCGATACGCTGTTTCACTTGTTTCTTGATCTCTCCAAGGAATCCCCAGCCGAAGTCCGTCAGGGTCCCCCCCGCATCCCGGCCAGACCATACCTCGGTCCAGGATCAGGTCCTCCAGTGCGTAGAGACGGAACGGGTCGTCGGAGCCCAGGACATCGAACGCCTGCCGGGTGAGCCAGGTGTTGCGGGCGAACATCGTCCCGTCGTGCAACGCCTTGCGCCGGCTGGTCGGCCGGGAAGCGTGCGCGTCCTCGATCGGGCCGTTGCGCCACACGGACAGGACGAGCCCGTGAGCCGCCGCCCACCGCAGTCCGTCCTGCGCCTTGAAGACACCCATCTCTTCAAGGCGCTGCCGTGCCCAGTCCAGCGCATCCTGGATGTCCTCGCCCTCAGGCTGCCTCTCCCCCATGGCTCTCCGCTCCCCCCCGTTCGTTCTTCGTGTTCCTGTACAGCCGCGCGCTACAGCGCTGCCGAACGTCAGCCCAGGCCGGGACTCGTCGACACCTGGATGCCGTTCTCTGCGGCAGCCATGCCGTCCGTCGAGTTGCTCTCCAACGGGCCGGGCCGCTGGAAGGCTGCGCTGAGCGCGTGCAGTTCGGCACGGCGAGCCCGGAGGAGTTCTTCTGGTTGGCGCAGGGCGGTGTCCAGGAGCCAGACGCCACGACGGAACGGCTGGAAGCCGATGCTCTGCCACAAGGCGGCAATCTTCTTCTTCGCCTGCCGGCGGTAGGCCTCACTGACCTGTTCACGGTCTTCGGGATACTCGCCCATGGCGGGATACACCGCGACCGCACAACAGCCCCCGGAAAGGCGGCGGATCGCCTCGGCTGCCAGGACAGGCCCCAGCCCAAAACCCCTCCATGCCCTGTCCAGGCTGACGCGGTCGAGCAGCAGCAGATCGCCGACGGGCTGGGTGACCGTCTTCTCGAACGCAGCGCTGTAGCCGTCGCGTCCGGATCGGCCAAGGACTGCGGAGGCTATGACCTCGAGATCGCCGGACTCGGCGTCGGCGGCCTCCCACCGGTTGTCGCCCGTGTAGTCGCGCAGCCTCCACAGGATGAGGTGCCCCACCTCGGTGCCCGGGGCGGGAGCGTGGCTTTCCCCGTCCTCGTTGTCGTCCCACTCCTCGTCGCCCGCCAGCCCGTAGGTGACGGTGACGTACCAGGATTCCAGCGTGTCCTCAAAGTCGTAGGGCACCGCAGGATGGCCATGGCCGTAGTGGAGGTGGAGGCGGGCAGGGTCGCCCGGGAGTTCAGTGATCGGCCGTTTGGGCCTCGCTGATGTCATGGCTCAGAGACTAGAAGCAGGCGCTGACATCCCACCGGGAAACGGGAATCCAGAAGGCGGATGGAGGCGGTCACTGGTAGAGGAAGCCCGTCCAGCACCGCCTCGAGCCCGGCGACCAGAGTGACGGCAGTATCCGCCGCCTCGCGGCGCCAGGAACACAGGGTGCAGGGGCGGATCTGCGCCAGAGCGTGCCCCAGCACTTCTACCGGCATTGCTCAGCGCCTTCCGCGTCCAGGCCATCGTCGTGGAGAACACCGACCCGCCCTCGGACATCCTCAATCAGGCACAGGTCTCCATATCAGCCGCGAGGCCCACGGCCAGCGCTTCGGATTCTTCCCTCTCACGTCTTCGTCCGCCTCGGCACAGTAGCGCGGGCGGTGGGAGTGTCCAATAGACGGCCCTGTCTCACTTTCGGTGGTGACGGAGCGTAGCGAGGGTCGTTGACCTTGGTGTGAAGGATGTCAACGATCTTGTGCAGACGGTGTTTTCGGGGTTGTCTCCGCTGGTCATCGAGGGGGTGGTCGATGAGGGCGAGCGGATCGTGGTGCGGGCGCGGACTCCGCAGGACTCCGCGGTCTGTCCGGTGTGCGCGGTGTCGTCGGGGCAGGTGCACGGCTATCAGTTGCGGACGGTGGCCGACGTGCCGGTCGACGGGCGGCGTGTGGTGGTCCGTGTGCGGGTGCGCCGCCTGGTGTGTCCCACGCGCGGTTGCCGGCAGACCTTCCGCGAGCAGCTGCCCGGAGTGCTGGAGAGATATCAGCGGCGCACGGTCCGTCTGACCAGGCAGGTCAAGGCCGTGGTCAAGGAGTTAGCGGGCCGGGCGGGTTCACGTTTGCTGGCGGGACTCGCGGTGGGCCTGTCTCGTCACACGGCCCTGCGAGCCCTGCTGCACACCCCGCTGCCCACCGGGCGGACGCCCCGCGTGATCGGCGTCGATGACTTCGCTCTGCGCCGTCGGCACCGCTATGCCACCGTGGTGATCGACGCCGAGAGCCATCAGCGGATCGACGTGCTGCCCGACCGCACGGCCGACACACTGGAGGCGTGGCTGCGCGAGCATCCGGGCGTCGAGGTCGTGTGCCGTGACGGCTCGGCCACCTACGCCGAGGCCATCCGCCGTGCCCTGCCCGACGCAGTGCAGGTCGCGGACAGGTGGCACCTGTGGCACAACCTGTGCGAAGCCGCCCTGAGCGAGGTGAAGGCACACAGCACCTGCTGGGCCACCGTACTGGACGCACCGATCTACGACGGCCCCCGCGCACAGACCACCCTCGACCGCTGGCACCAGGTCCACAACCTGCTCGACCGGGGCATGGGCCTGCTGGAGTGCGCCCGCCGCCTGCAGCTGGCCCTGAACACCGTCAAACGCTACGCCCGGGCCGACCGGCCCGAGCGGATGCTCCGCGTCCCCAAATACCGCGCCGGCCTCGTCGACCCCTACCGCGAGCACCTGCGCAAACGCCGGACTGAGGACCCCGCCGTCCCCGTCAGCCACCTCTTCGAAGAGATCAAGGCCCTCGGCTACACCGGCTGCCTCAACCTCCTGCACAAGTAACATCAACCAAGGCCGCGCGGACGCCGACCGCAGCCACATCTCCCCCCGCCGGCTCGCCCGGATGATCCTCACCAGGCCCGACAACCTCAAGACCGAGCATCACGATCTTCTGGCCCGGCTCACCGCCGCCTGCCCCGAGATGACCCAACTTGCCACCTGCATCAGAGACTTCGCCGGACTCCTTACACCTCGCGCAGAAAATGCCGACAAGCTCTCGCACTGGATCGTGCAGGTCCGCGCAGCCGATCTACCCCATCTGCACGCCTTCACCCGGGGCCTGGACCGAGATCGCGAGGCCGTGATCGCCGCGCTCACGCTTCCGTACAGCAACGGCCCCACCGAAGGCGTCAACACCAAGACCAAGCGGATCGCGCGCCAGATGCACGGACGAGCAGGCTTCACCCTCCTCCGCCACCGCATCCTCCTCGGATAGCAGCACGCTCCGTCACCACCGAAAGTGAGACAGGGCCGTTAACTTGACACACCCATCGCACAAGAGCATTTCGTCCAACGGGCCGTACGGCCTGAGCACCGGCAAGGGCAAATTGGGAACTTTCCATGGATGTCGCTGCCTTTGCCTACGCCGGCGGCGGCCTGGTCGTGTGGGGCTTCAAGGGAAGGAAGCGGCCGACCGAGTTCCACGAGGTCGCGGAGAAGGTGACGCCTTTCGACAAGAGGCTGGTCAGCGGCGACTTGTGCAAGGACGTCATCGCCGGGTACGTGCGTCCCCTGCTTGCGGTCAACTCTTCTGGTACGAGCACTCTGATGATGGCCCGGCCGCGGTCGGCCACTACTTGGTGATCGAGGTACCGGCCCTGCCCGAATCCGACCGGTGGGCGCTGGTCACCCGGGGCATTACCGAGAGCGGCCCGTTTGTCAAGGGAAGCTGGACGGTCCCGGGGCGCAACGGCGACACCACGGTCTGCCTCTCGCCGGACGACGCCTACCGGCTCCTGAACGACGGCCTGCGCTCGCGGCGCGGACCTTGCCGCCCCGCCTGCGCCGGCCGTGGACGCAGGCGGGCGCCCGCACTGGCGTGCGGGCTGCTTTGGGCATGGAGCAGAGCCGGTGCTGTTCTTCCAGAGCGCCCCCGGTCACCCCCGGGGCATTGTCCGGCGGTATGTACGCCGGCGGCGGCCTCCGGGGCCTCCTGGGCCACCAGGGCACGCTCCGAGGCGCCTGCGCCTTCGACTTGGCATCGGCATACCAGCGGCCGAAACCATTCCAGGGCGGCCTCCTGGCGGCAGACCCTCCCCGCCGCGGGCTGCTGGTCGAACCGGACGGAGCGGTTACCGCGGCCGCGGCCGCTGAGGTGCTGGGCTGGGCGATGGAGCGGTTCTCCAGCGCGGCCGTGTTCGTGTTGACCGAGATCGCAGTGGAGTACTTCCGGCTGGCCGACCAGCACGTCCTGCCGCTGGTCGACGGCACCTGGACGTGCCGGATCGTCGCCTCGGACTTCGCCCACCCGCCCGTACGCACGCTGGTCTCTGGTGACGACCCGAACTGTGCGCTCGGCGGCTCACCGCAGCCGGCCACGAGTGACGAGTGGAACCGCAGCTGGCAGGCCCTGGAAGATCCGGAGCGCGACGCCCACGAGGCTCTGCGCCGCATCTACGCGCTCTTCGGCCTCGGCATCACCACCAACCCGTTCGCCGACACCAACCGAGTCCTCACGGCCAAGCGCTGGAGAAGAAAACTTGACAGCCGCCGGGCCTGGCGTCGCCTCAGGTGCCCCGAAGTGACGCCTGCGGCCCGGGCCGGCGGCCCGGCGTACGGCTCGGCGGCCCGGGACGGGGCGGCGCGGCGTGCAGCACGGACACGGCAGTGCGGTGCGGGCCGGGCCGGACGGTGGGCGTGGGTCGGCGGGCGGTCGGCTTCTTCCTTCTGCGGGCCGGCACCCCGGGCCGGCGGGGCGGGGCCGCGGCCCGGGTACCAGGCGGGCGGGCGGACGACGGGGTGGGCAGGGCGGAAGCCGGTTCGCGCGGAGCGCCGGGGCTGGGCGGCGCGCGGCCGGTGCCGGGAACGACCCGGCCGTGGGGCTCGGTGGGTGCGGCGGCCATGCGGCCCGCACGGCGGGCAGCCGGGTCTTCCCCCTGGTGGACCAGCACCCCAGGTCCGGCGCGCGGCCGGGCCGGTCAGTGCACGGCAGCGGCGCGAGGCTCGGCGGACGCGGGGGCAGGCGGCCGGGCGCGAACGCGGCGGGGACGACAGCCCTGCGGTGCGTGGCCTGTTGAGCGCGGGCCAAGGCCGGGAACCCGGCGGCGGGTCCAGACGCGGAGGGTGGCCGGGCCGGCAGTGCGGCGCGGGCAGCACGGCGGCGGGCGACAGCGCGCCTGGCATTACGGGCAGGCGGACGTGGCGTACGGGCACGGCGGCCCGGGAACGGCGCGCGGGGCCAGCGGCTCGGCGGGGCCGGGGTGGGGACGACGGGCCCCGGCCCCGGGGGTCGGACGGCGGCGGACAGCCGAGCGCGGGCAGCGGGCAGGCCCGGCGCGACCCAGCGGCGCGGGGGACGGGCGCGGAGCGGCCGAAGCCCGCCGAGGGCTGGCCGGGGCGGCGGACACGGCGATGCGTTCCGCCGAGCGACGTGGCACATCAGACGTGTCTCGCCGCCGGCTGAGGAAGCCGGCGGCGAGATTCCTTGTCCAGTCAGCCGAGCTGAAGGGATACTTGGACGTCGTCGCCTTTGTGCCAGCCGGTCTTGATCTCAGGGCTGTGGTGGGAGGTGGAGCACCAGGCGTACCAGTGGTCCCACGTTGTGTCGAGGCCGTACCAGTGCGAAAAGCCCGCAGCCACATAGACTTCGGCGCACTTGCCGTCTTTCTTGTTGTCCCAGATGTACAGGGCAGCGCTGGTCTGCTTCTTGCCGTTGACCTTGCGGTCGCACTCCCTGTATTTCACCCCTGCGGCGTTGTGGCTGACCTGGATGACCTTCCACTGCGAGCAGGAGACTGCGGCGCTGCTACTCTGCGCGGCGGTTGCCGCAGGGACCCCCATCCCCGCGGCAAGTCCTGTCACCGCCAACGCGACTGAAACACTGCGTAATATACGCATTCTTCTCCCCTTGGCTCAGAGATAAGTGTTGCCGTGGCCGGCATGCATGCGGAAACGAACGGTGCAGCATTCCGCAGTCCGATATTCCGGTTGTCTGCTGATGCGCCCGCGCGGCTGCTCATGCGCGGACGCGCGCGTCCCGGCCGTCTCTCCCGGTCGCCCGCGGTCCAGCAGCCGGCCGGGTGCATCCCTGACCGCTGCTGCGCCTGTCCGCCGACGGCCGTCCGGCGGCCCGGGGCGGGTTTCGCCCGCCGGCAGGCGAAACGTACCGCAAAGCATTCGTTTCAAAAGAGAAACTCCTTCCGTATCGGCAATCCGGGTCCCGCTGCGGAAGGGTGCCGGTCTCTGACGCAATGAGTCTGCGCCGGGCACCTCACCGGTGTCTTTGGCAGTCCGTGCCCATACCTTGGCATTACGTGCCAGTCCGCTTCCGGAGGGCCGTTTGCCGGTAGTCGCGGGGCGGGATGCCGTAGGCGGTGCGGAAGGCGCGGGTGAAGTCCTCGGCCCGGGGGAAGCCCCAGCTGGTGGCGATGGCATGGATGGGCCGGGAGGCCAGCCGGGGGTCGGCCAGGTCGCGGTGGGCGGCCTGCAGGCGCTGGTGGCGGATGTAGGCGGCCACCGTGGTGCCCTGGGGTCGGAAGAGGCGGTGCAGGGTGCGCAGGGAGATGTGGTGGGCGGCGGCGATCCGGGCCGGGGAGAGGTCGGGGTCGCTCAAGTGGCGGTGGATGTGGGCGCGGATGCGCAGGAACAGGGTGTGCCGGCGGCTTTCGGGGGTGAGGGCGGCGGGGTCGTCCAGGTGCTGGGCGACGGTGGCGGCGAGCAGGTCGAGCAGGACGGTCAGCAGGCGGGGTGTGTCGGAGGGCTGGTAGTGGTGGGCCTGGGCGGTGACCTGGGTAAGGAAGTGGGCCAGGAGTCTCGCGAACCCGTGGTCGCCGGGTAATCGGGTGGCGACCAGGCGGTCGAGGAGGTCCGGCCGGACCGGCACCAGGCTTTGGGGTACCTGGGCCACGATGTGCTTGACCGCCCCGGGCTCGGCGGCGGCGAATCCGCTGAACGGCCGGGAGGAGTCGTAGATCACCAGGTCGCCGGGGCCGAAGCTGACGTCCCGGCGGGACTGGGCCAGTCCCATGGAGCCGTGCACGGTCAAGGAGACCTGGTAGTACCCGGGATCGCTGAGGCGGATCAGCTTCGGAGTGCGCTCGACGGTCATCGGCTGGTACGTCATGGCGGTGATCTGGCCGAGGCCGAGGTCCATGACGTCGGCTGCCGCGTGGAAGCCGTCCGCATGCGGGGTGTGCATCGCGGTGGCGACGAGCGCGGAATACGTCATGTCGTGCCACCAGGCGAACCGGTCGGCCTTCGGCAGGCCGGCGGTGGAGTAGCGGATCACGGTCATCGCAGATGGCCCTTTTTCGTCTGTCCGCCGGCTACCGGCCCACCGTGCGGTGGGCCGGTAGCCGGGAGGCTGGGGAGCAGGGAGCGGTGTCGCGGCGGCCAGGAGGCACTATGGGGACCTTCGGGTGTTTTCTGCTGCCGCGGCGGCGGGTCTTCGCCGGGGCGTCTCCCGGTCGCNGCGGCGGCGGGTCTTCGCCGGGGCGTCTCCCGGTCGCCGCGGGGCGGGATGCCGTAGGCGGTGCGGACGGCGTGGCAGGAGCGGCCGGCCTTGCCGCGGGCGGGGAGTCCCCACGGGCGGCGAAGGCCTGTCAGGGCCAGGCCGCGGAAGGCGTTTTCAGGCGCTGGCGAGCCTCTGATGCGCCCGTCCGCTCCCCGGGAGAACTCTCCGGTCACCCGCCTGCCCTCCAGCTCCAGCCGCCGGAAGCACGCCGCCTGCACGGAATGCACACCCGTAGTGAACAGGCCTTGAGGGGGCTGCGCTGTAGCGGCCGCTACAGCGCCGAGGTCTATTGCTGCCCGCCCAGGCGCACCGGCCGGCCCCCGGCGCGGCCCCGTACGGCACACCCCTCGTGCGTGCCGGTGCCGCCGGCCCGGCCAGTACCTGTCCTCCACCCCCTTTACGCAGGTCAACCCGCACAGCACAGAGGACTGCGAGGAGAAGCCGCTCGCGAACGGCCACGGTGACGGGAGCACGGGCGGAACCGCTGAGGCGAGCCTTCGCGCTGCGGCCTGAAGACGGCGCCCGAACCGGCTGAGGCAAGCCAGCCCCATAAGGGGAGCATCTGCCTCCGGTATGCCGAAGGTGTCCCGGACGCCCTCGCCGGTGCGGGGCGGGCGGGGGCCGGGCCAGCGGCCGGTGTACAGCTCAGCGGCCCCCGGCGGGGCGGGCACACGGCGGGCAGCAGGGGACACGGCGGGGGCCGGGCCGCGCAGCGCACGCGCGGCCCGGGGTGTTCGAGTGGCCGCGGGCCGGTCAGCGGGCGCGGGCCGGCAAGGCGGCCGCCGTCCTCCTCCTGTCCTGCACCACCGGCGTCCCGGACCAGCGGCCGGGAGCGGCGTCCCGGACCAGCGGCCGGGAGGCCGCTGCACAACAGGCACAGGTCCAGCAGCGGCTGCACAGCAGGCGCAGATCCAGCAGCGGTGTCTCCAGCCGCAGCTGCCGGCGCACGAACACCGCACCGACCCTAAGGACGACGGCCGCCACGAGCGGTCCGCCCTCGGCGGCCAGCCGCTCGATACCGACCACCAGCAGCACCACCGCGAACGACATGCCAACGCCCGCCGGATCCAGCCGCCCGACGCGGTCACCGCGGGACTCCGACAGCAAGACCGGCAATCAGCAACAACACCATCACCAGCACCGAAACAGGAACACCGGCCCCCGCCAAAAGCACCGAAACCAGCAACACCGCGAGTACGAGGCCGATCGCACCACCAGCAAACTGGCAGGCCGCCCACATCACGATCGCCTTCCCACACCGACGTTCGCCCAGGAACACGCCGGTAACCAGCACCAGCGTCGACAGCGCCAGCGTCACCCGGCGACGCCCAGCAGCACACACACGACGATCAACATCAGCGAGTCCACCACAAGCCAAGCCACAACCGACAGCCCCGCGAACACCACCGCACCGGCCAACAGCAGCCCCAGCAGCCGACCCGGTCACCGAACACCCCCGTCGCGAAAGCCAGACCGGCCAGGCAGCGCGGGACACGCCACCGGTGCCGCGATCGGGGCAGAGTCGAGGCACCGCCGCTGAGCTGCGCGGAATTCGCCGCCGGTCCGCCCGTCTCCCCGCACCAGCGCCCTCCCGTTCACCTCTGCCGCTCCCGCCCCAAGGCCGGGGACCGGGACGGGGCGGAGCGCGCCGAGGCGGCACGGGGAGACCGGGCCAGGCACGGCCAGGCGCACGGCTGCCCGGCGTGAGCCCCGCCGACGCCCTCCGCGGCGCGCGGCGTGCCGTGAGCGGCCGTCAGCGTTTGATACGGGCGCGAAGGGCCAGGACCACCAGGCCGATGAAGAGCGGTTCGGTGAGGCGGGCGGCCATCTCGATGTAGGTGCCAGCGGTGGTCAGGTCCTGGCCGGAGGAACGGAACACCACCGAGTTGATCACCACACGCAGCGCCTTCTCCCACCGCCCGGCGGTCAGCCGCCGGGACAGCGGACCGGTGGGGGCGACCGGTGGCGTAGTACCAGCGGTCAACTCAACCCTGCGACCGGTCTGCTCACCCGCAAAAGTCTGCCGGGACCCACCCGCCGGTACACCGAAGAGCATGACAGCCAACACAGTGGCGGTCGGTGTAGTCCGGGCTGGTGACGGCGCTGGCGCCGCCGTTCTCGGCCCGCGGCAGGACCACCGGTGGCGTCGGCCATGTCCGGGAGGTCGTGGAACAGGCCGTGCCGTACGTTCGGCCGGCCGGGGCCGGAGGGGGCGACGGCTCCTAGGGCCGTGTCCATCTGTACGCGGTAGCCGATGCGCTTGCGCCGCGGGATCCGGCGCTCGTACCAGACCACTCCGATCGACGCCGCGATGCCCAGCAGCGTGGTGACGACGGCCACGATGTTGTCGGCGCTCACCCGGCCCACCCCTCGCCCGTGCAGGTGACGTCCGGTCACCGTGCGAGCCGGGGGCGTGCGGTCGGGCTCCTTCCCTGTCCGGTCCTCAACTGTTCACCCGCCGTTCACCCGTCAGGGTGCGGGGGCTGCGGGCGGGGTGGCGCCCTCCGCGTGGTCACGGGGTCGCGCCGGTCAGGGCGAGGAATTCGCCGCGGGTGCGGGCGTCGGTGCGCAGCAGGCCCAGCAGGGTGGAGGTCATGGTGCTGGAGCCGGTGGCCTGGACGCCGCGCAGGGTCATGTAGGTGTGCTCGGCCTCGATGACCACGCCGACGCCCCGGGGTTGCAGGTGGGTGTGCAGCCAGTCGGCGACCTGCTTGGTCAGGCGCTCCTGGACCTGCGGGCGGCAGGCGAAGTGCTCGACGACGCGGGCCAGTTTCGACAGTCCCAGGATCCGGCCGCCGGGCAGGTAGCCGACGTGGGCGGTGCCGGTGAACGGCAGCAGGTGGTGCTCGCACACCGACCGGAGGGGAATACGGCGCGCCAGGACCAGTTCGTCGTAGCCCTCGTCGTTGGGGAAGGTGGTCAGGTCGAAGGGGCGGGGGCTGAACAGCTCGGCGTAGGCGCGGGCCATCCGGCCCGGCGTGCCGCGCAGGCTCTCCGAAGCGGTGGAGATGCCGAGGGCCCTGAGGAACTGACCGGCGGCCCGTTCGGCGGCGGCGAGGTCCATACCCTCCGGCTCGTGGACCACTCGCAGGGCGGGCCCCGCGGGTGGTCCTTCCGGGCCGGCGGTGCACAGGCGGACGGCGGCACGGTCTGCTCTCTCGGTCACGCCGGCCGCCGCCCGGACGCTCCCACGCCGGCCGGCCGCGTCGCCCGAAGCTGGAACTCACCCGGCATCGCCACACCTCCCGATAGTTTCACCAAAAAGTATTGGCCTTATTGCGGGGGGACGTCAAGACACGCAGGTCACCACACCGTGACGAACTCTCCGCCCCCGCGGCGGGGAGGAGTTACCGTGGTGCCGTGGCTCTTGACCCGGCGCCGCCGGCCGACGCGGCCGACGCGGCCATCGACTCCGTCAGCGTTCTGGGCGAGGACTCACGCCGGCGCATGTTCGCGTTCATCCGGCGCGCCCGCCGGGCCGTCACCCGCGACGAGGCGGCCGCCAGCGTCGGCATATCGCGCAAGCTCGCCGCCTTCCACCTCGACAAGCTCGTCGACGCCGGCCTGCTGCGCGCGCGCTACGCAGCACCCGGCGGGATCCGCAAGGCCGGCAGACGGCCGAAGGTGTACGAGCCCACCGACGCCCAGATCACCGTCAGCATCCCCGACCGGCGCCACGGACTCCTGGCCGACCTGCTGCTGGACGCCGTCCTGGCGGCAGGCGCCGGTGAGAGCGCCGCGCAGGCGGCGGTACGGGCTGCCGGAGAACGCGGCCGGCAGCTGGGCGAGGCCGCGCGGGAGCACGCGGGCCGCCAACGCCCGGGAAGCGGACCCGGGCTGACCGCCTGCCAGCGCGTGCTGGAGCGGCACGGCTACGAACCCGTCCGCGCCACCCCCACCCGGATCCGGCTGCGCAACTGCCCCTTCCATCCCCTGGCCGCCAGGGCACCCGGCCTGGTGTGCGGCATGAACCACGCCTTCCTCACCGGCTACCTCGACGGCCTCCACGCCAGCGGCGTCGAAGCCGTCCTGGCCCCCGAACCCGGAGAGTGCTGCGTCCGGATCGACGCCGACCGTGACCGTCCGGCAGCCGAGGACCGGTAACCCGCGCCCCGCCGCCGCCCGGGGGGGGCGAGCGCGGCGCCGGCGGCCGTACGGCCCACGCCCGCGGACACCCTCAGCTCACTGGGAGCAGACCGGCGCCGGCCGGCACGCCCGCGACCTGGCCGCCGTCCACGACCCTCAGCTCCCAGGCGTGCCGCCGGCCCGGCTGCCACTGCCCCGCCGACAGCCGCACCGTGGCGACGTTGGGCACCGGACCGCCCGTCCAGCCGACCTCGGCGCCACCGTGCCTGGGGAGAGCCAGCCCGTGTTCCGCAGCCCTGCCGAGCGTGTCCCCGCCGACGAACTGCGCGCCGCGCGCCCCGGCATGCTGGGGGCCTACGCCGCCGCGCTGCCCGGGGCGCGGGCGGCGGTACTGAGCCGGCTGTGGCGGGGGCTGGTGCACGACCCGCTGCCGTGGGTGACGGGCCGCCGGCGGACGGCGGACGAGGTGGTGCTGCGGCTGGCCGACGGCCGGCTGCTGGCGGGCCCGGACCCGGACCCGTGGGCGACCGCGGGCGGGCCGACCGCGGTCACCCTGGACGGCGCCGAGCACCACCACCCCGCCGCGCTGACGGCGACTCTGAGGGTGCCCGGCGGGCCGGGTTTCGCCGCCGAGCTGGACCACAGCGCCGCGTCTTTGGCCCTGTCGCGCGCCGCGCCGGTGCGCGCGGCCGGGCCGACCGCCCTGTGGGAGTGGGAGCAGCGGGTGGCCGACGGCCACCCGTACCATCCCGGCTGCCGTTCACGACCCGGTTTCACCGCAGCCGAGCAACTGGCGTACGCGCCCGGGCACGGCCCGGTGGTCCGGCTGCCCCTGGCGGCGGTCGACGGGTGCACGGTCGTCGGCACCTGGCCGGACGGGCTGCACGACGGGCGGACGCCGCTGCTGCCCGTCCACCCCTGGCAGGCCGAGCACGTGCTGCCGCGACTGTCCGTACCGCACCGCCTGGCCGCCGGCTGTGTGACGGCCCGTCCGCTGATGTCGCTGCGCACCGTGGAACCCCTCGAAAGCGCCCTGGCGGACGTTCACCTCAAGACGGCCCTGTCCAGCCGGCTGACGTCGTCCGTGCGAGACATCTCGCCGTACTCGCTGGAGCGGGCGGTGGACCTCTCGGAGTTCCTGGCGGGGCTGTGCCACCGGCTGGACGACCGGCTGCGGATCACCCGCACCCTCGCGGCCGCCGGCGCGCACCCGGACCTGGCCGCGCTCTGGCGGGAATCCCCGGCCGTCCACGCCGACGCGGGCGAGGGCGAACAGGTCGTGCCCGTGGCCGCGCTCGCGACGGCCTGGCCGGACTCCGGCCCGCCGGAACGCCGGCTCGCGCGGGTCACGGAGCTGGCCCGCCTGGCACTGCCGGTCTGCCTGCGCATGCTCGACCTCGGAGTGGCGCTGGAGGCGCACGGCCAGAACCTCCTGGCCGTCCTGGGCCCGGACGGCGGTGTCCGGCGCCTGGTCTACCGCGACCTGGCGGACATCCGGACCAGCCCCGCCCGCCTGGCCCGCCACGGCGTGCCCGCGCCGCCGCTGGCCGGACGCCTGATCGAGGACGACCCAGCCGGGCTGCGCCGCAAGCTGTTCTGCTCGCTGGTCACCGGCGCGCTCGGACCGCTGGCGGGCGGCGCGCCGGCGCTCGGCCGGGTACTGCGCGACGCACTCACCGACCTGCCGCCGACCGCGGACACCGCAGCGCTGCGCCAGGAGCCCCTGCCGGCCAAGGCGCTCACCCTGATGCGGCTGGAGACGGGGCGGTCCGGGGACCTGTGGACCGAACTGCCGAACCCGCTGGCGCCGCGCTGGCCGTCCAGGGCCGGGGGCCGTCCGGAGCCGGGCGGTCTCGCTAATGGCGTCCGGGGCCCGGAGCGGGCAGAGCCGGCGGCCAGGGGGTGAACACGTTGGCGTCCTTCGTCATGAACCGCGCCAGTCTCGGGCAGTGCCGCAGGACCACGGCGGTCATGCCGCCGCGCTGGATCCAGTCCATGCCCAGCGGCGTGTAGATCTCCGGCCGGAAGTCGACAGTGAGGAAACGGTCGCTTTGCAAGCGGCGGGCGGCCATCAACAGGAAGACACGGAAAGCGGTGTCACTGAAGCCGAACCCCTCGGGCGGATTCTCGGCGAACAGCCCGACCATGGTGTCGATCTCGTCCACGGAACGGTAGACCTCCTTCAGCCGGGCCAGCGCCTCGGGGTCGCCGGTCAGATCCTCGAAACGGCGGATACGGCCCTTGTGCAGGCCAGCGCGGAAGTCGTTGTAGCGGGGCACGCCGCGGCGGCGGGTACGCACCAGGTCGACGACGGACAGGTCGATGATCTCCCCGTCCCGCCGCAGGTACTGCAACGCACGCGGATAGTTGCGCAGGGTGATAGCACCGGGATGGGCGATACCGAAGGAGTACAGGCAGTTGGCCAGGCCGGTCTCACGCAGGACCTGCTCGGCGGCGGCGCCGCTCACCTCGGGAAAGCCGCAGGCGGCCAGCCGTCGGCCCGAACGGTGGTCGTAGAGCTCGACATCATCGGGAATCAAGGGATGCATGCGGTAGACGGTGACGAAATCCTCCGTGAGGGCGTACGGAGCGACGCCATGCTCGGGCAGCGTGCGGGGGATGCCGGTGCGGCCGCTCTCCTCGAACAGCCAGGTCCACAGCCGGCCGAGCCACGTGTGCGGCAGGCCCTGCCAGGTGGTCTGCCCGCCGTGGCGGATCGTCTGGGTGGCCAGGATCGCCGGGGTCCACTCCAGGGTGTGGATCTTGGCTATGAGGGCGGAGACCACCAGCCGCGCCGTGTGGTAGACGGACGTGTCGTCCATGGCCGGGTACTCGCGGCGCAGCGCCGCGCACACCGCGTTGTGCTCGCGGGCGAAGAGGGTGTGCAGCGCGCTCAGGCCCAGCCACCAGTTGTCGTGGAAGCCGGTGACCGGGATGCCGTCGGGGCCGGCGGGCAGCAGGCCGTCCTCCAGCCGGAGGTCGCCTCCGGGGCCGCGCAGCCGGTCGGCGGCGCGCGGGTCGCCGCCGTACAGCTCGGAGCCGTCCCACCAGTGGGAGGCGACGTCGCCGAAGGTGACGGGCGCGCCCTGGCCGTCGGGGCGCTCGCTCATGTCGGCGGCGACGCGCATCACGTGCTCGACGGGGCCGCCGGGGCTGTTGCGCCAGTCGACGCCGGGGGGCAGCGGCACCTCGACGCTTCTGACGCCGGGCGGATAGCGCTTGTGGTGGGTCCAGTCGTGCACCTGGAACTGGATCCACGCGGCGGCCAGCAGGCTCAGGGAGGACGCGGGCAGGAACTCCTCGCGGTCCAGCAGGCGCCTGCTGACCGTGTACGCGTTGGGCTCGTCGAACAGGTCGGCCCGCAGGACGGGCGGCAGGTTGCGCCCGAAGGCCGCGCCGACGGCGCCCATGCCCGGTGCGGACAGGTCGTTGTACGTGCCGTCGGGGCTGCGGCACAGGCGCAGGGTCTCGTCGGCGGGCGGCGGTACGGGCACGGGGCGCGGCGGGGCCTGGTGGAGGTCGGTGTCGATGAGGTTGGCGCGGCGCAGCGTCCTGCGCAGGAAGAACAGGTTGGGCATCTGCAGGGGCCGCGGCAGCCGGTGCCAGGGCACGACGCGGTTGACCGTGCGGTAGACGGCCTCCCCGGCGGCGCCGGCCACGGCGGTGCGGCCGGGAGCGTCGGTGAGGAACCGCTCGCCCCTGCGGTGGGCGCTGCTGGCCTCGTAGGCGGCCTTGCGGGCCCGGTTGAGGTTGCCCAGCGGGCGGAACTCCTCGGTGGTGTGCCAAGGGTTGAACGCCAGCGCCTCGACGCGGGCGGCGGCGGCCAGGGCCGCGGGGGTCTCGGTGTCCTGGCGGGGGATGACCAGGGTCGCCACGGGCACGGCGGGCGCCACCTGCTCGGGCCAGTCCGCCGAGCCGTCCTCGATGGGGGTGAGCCGGGCGCTGACGTAGCGCTGCACGCACAGCTCGAAGACGATGTCGGCCCGCTTCAGGCGCTGGTGGACTTCGCGGCGGAGGTGGTCGGGGCCCGGGCGGCCGGGTCCGGCGGCGGGCTCCCGGGGGGTGTCCGGGGCGGGCCGCAGCAGGTAGCGCACGGGTCCGGCGCCGTCCCACAGGATGGCGCCGCGGCTGAAGTAGGTCTCCAGGGCGAGGCTGCGCACGGTGCGGCGGGTGGCGGCGTACAGGGTGCGGCGCATGCGCGCGGCAGCCGGCCGGCCGACGGCCAGCGGCAGCCTGACGTACAGGGCGAAGGCCTGGCGGGGACGGGTGCGGGCGGCGGCCGTGGCGGCGGCGAAGGCGACGAACTCGCGGGCGTCGCGAGCGTGCGAGACCGGGAAGCTGGTCATGAGCAGGTCGTGGACGCAGTCGGTGGCATGGACGCGCAGCGCGGCGCCGCGCAGGTCGGGCTCGGTGTCGGGCCGGCGGCGGCCCGCAGCATTAGACAACCGCACCGTGACCGGGTACTCGGCGCCGGGCTGCGCGAAGCCGGCCCGCAGCGCGGGCGGCAGGTCCTCGCGCACCCGCAGGCGGGCGTTCTCGACGCCGAGGGCGGCTTTGGCGTGGAAGGTACGGGCGGGAGCGGTGCGCTCCCGGCGGGCGGTCCTGGCCTGTACGCGCATCAGCTGCCGGGCGTAGGCGTCGAACAGGGCCCGCTCGGCCTCGGCACTGCCGCCCTCGTAGACCTCGTGCCAGTCCTCCCCGCCCGTCGTGTGGGGTCCGTGCATGGGTGGCTCCTTCACGGGGGTTCTCCGGCTCCGGGCGGCCGTCCGCCTCCCCGGGGGATCGCCGCCCGCGCCGGCGGGAGGTGAGGGAGCCCGCCCGGCCCGGGCGGC
>NZ_JAVSCF010000096.1:0-21798 GCF_031932565.1 Streptomyces sp. B1866 | reverse complement strand
CGGGCGGGGCGCCGCCCGGAACGGCCGACCAGGCGCCACCCGGCACGGGGAACCGGCCCCGGCCCGTACCGGCGCCCCGCCTCCCGCCGGTCCCGGCGCCGCCCCGCGCCCGCCCGCCGTCTACGAGGTCACCCCCTGGTTCGCCGACACGCCCGCCGCCGACCTGCGGCTGTCCCGTGCCGAGGCGGAGGCGGAGGTCGGCGGTCGGCCGGTGGCCGTGGAGGCGCTGCTGACCGCCCGCCGCCCGGGCGACGTGCGCGGGGACCTGACCGTGCGCGCCCCGCGCGGGATCACCGTTTCCGCCCCGGAGGAGGTCACCGCCCCGCGCGGGGGCACGGCGGCGGCGCGCATCGAGGTGTCGGTGGCGGAGGACGCCCGGCCGGGCACGTACGCCGTCCCGGTGCGCTTCGGCTCCCGCGAGGCCACCCTGACCGTACGGGCCTTCCCGCGCACCGGCGGCCCCGACCTGGCCCGCGAGCGCGGCGCCCGGGCCGTCTCGTCCGGCGACGAGACGCCGGACTTCCCGGCGTCCGCCGCCGTCGACGGCGACCCGCGCACCCGCTGGTCGTCCCCGGCCGACGACGCGGCCTGGCTGCGCCTGGAACTGGCCCGCCCGGCCCGTGTCGGCCGACTCGACCTGCGCTGGCAGGAGGCGCACGCGGCGCGCTACCGGGTGGAGGTCTCGGCGGACGGCCGCACGTGGCGCACGGCGGCGGTGGTGGACGACTGCCGCGGCGGCAGGGAGACGGTGCGCATGGACGCGCCGGGCACCCGCTTCATCCGGATCCGGGGCGTGGCGCGGGCGACGCGTTTCGGCTACTCGCTGTGGTCGGTGGCGGCGTACGGCGTGTCCGGGACGCGGGACTGAGCGGCCTGACCGGAGCCGCGACCCGGCGTACGGAAGCGGGCCGGGGCGGTCGGCGCACGCGTCACCTGTGCGGACGCGCCCGCGTGCCCCGGCTCGCACGGCACCGCGCCGCACGCCTTCTACAACCCGCGCCGCGTCGCGCGCTCACGCCGGGTGACCCGGGCCTGTCAGTGACGGCCACCCCGGACCGGGCCGCGGGAAGACACCGGGCACGACAATGGCCCGGTCTCAGGCAGAAGATCTGCCGTCGATCCGGGCCATGACGTCGTCCGCGCCGTAGGGCTCCAGGTATGGCAGCCAGCGCGGGTCCCTATGGCCGGTGCCGATGATGCGCCAGGCGAGGCCGGACGGCGGCGCGGGCTGATGCCGCAGCCGCCAGCCGATCTCGGCCACGTGCCGGTCGGCCTTGACGTGGTTGCAGCGGCGGCAGGCCGCGACCACGTTGTCCCAGGTGTGCTGCCCGCCGCGGCTGCGCGGGATGACGTGGTCGACGCTGGTCGCGACGCCGCCGCAGTACGCGCAGCGGCCCCCGTCCCGGGCGAACAGCGCGCGCCGGGTGAGCGGCACGGTGCCGCGAAAGGGCACTCTCACAAAGCGCTTCAGCCGGACGACGCTGGGCGCGGGTATGACGTGGGTCGCGCTGTGCATCAGGGCGCCTGAGTCCTCCACACTGACGGCCTTGTCATTGAGGACGAGTACAAGCGCGCGGCGGAGCGGTACGACGCCGAGCGGCTCGTACGACGCGTTGAGGACCAGGACATGCGGCACCGATGCCTCCTTGGTACGCCGGCGGCGCATGGCTCGCGCCGGGACGATCTCCAACAGTTTCCCCTGAGACCTGGCCGGAACGCCACCATGTGTGGGTTAACGGTTGAAGGGCATTTCGGACCGTCACGCGCCGCACAGGGCCGAAACTGCCATGGCCTTGTGGGCCGGAACGGTGTTTGCTCATACGCGGACGCGACGCGGAGGGTGGCGAACGTCACGTACCCACCCCCTGTGACCTGGCCTCTTTCACATCGTGAGAACGGGCTTCGCCTCCTGCCCGGTTAGGGTGTGAGCGGTTCGCGTGCGACCGTTCGCGCCCGGACACACTCCGTACGAGCCATTCGAGAAGTCCCCGTCCCCCCACGAAGGGTCCCGCAGTGTTCTGGTCCGCCGCCCCGGCCGCGCAAGCCCGGCCGAGCGACGCCCCGCACGGCCTGGCCGCCACCAACGCGGCGGGCTGGGTGGAGGAGAACTGGTCCACCTGGCTGAGCATCGGCCTGCGCATCGCGCTGGTCCTGCTCATCGCCTTCGTACTGCGCACGCTCGTGCGCCGCGCCATCACGCAGCTGATCGAGCGCATGAACCGCTCGGCGCAGACCGCGACCAGCACCCCGCTGGGCGGCCTGCTGGTCAACGCGGAGCGGCGCCGCCAGCGGTCGGCGGCGATCGGCTCGGTGCTGCGCAGCGTGGCGTCGTTCCTGGTCATGGGCACGGCCGCGCTGATGGTCCTGTCCACGCTGGAGATCAACCTGGCGCCGCTGCTGGCCAGCGCGGGCGTCGCGGGCGTCGCCGTCGGCTTCGGCGCCCGCAACCTGGTGACCGACTTCCTGTCCGGCGTCTTCATGATCCTGGAGGACCAGTACGGCGTGGGCGACTCGATCGACGCCGGGGTGGCCTCCGGTGAGGTGATCGAGGTCGGCCTGCGCGTCACCAAGCTGCGCGGCGCGGACGGCGAGGTCTGGTACGTCCGCAACGGCGAGATCAAGCGGATCGGCAACCTCAGCCAGGGCTGGGCGACGGCCAACGTGGACGTGTACGTCCGCCCGGACGAGGACCTTGAGCAGGTCCGTACGATCATCTCGGCGGCGGGCGCGGAGTTGGTGGCCACCGAGCCGTGGAACGAGAAGCTGTGGGCGCCGGTGGAGGTGCTGGGCCTGGACGCGGTGCACCTGGACTCGATGGTCGTCCGGGTGTCGGCGCGGACGATGCCGGGCCAGGCGCTGGCCGTGGAGCGGGAGCTGCGCTGGCGGATCAAGCGGGCGCTGGACGCGGCGGGCGTGCGCATGATCGGCCAGCCGCTGGACCTGTCCCTCACCGGCCAGCCGCAGCCCGCGGCCACGGACGCGGCCCCGCCGTCCGCCCTGGCCGACCCGGACTCCGCGAAGTCCCAGACCGCCAGCCCCATCCCACCCCCGCCGCCGCCCCCGCAGCAGAGCATCCCGAACCCGCAGAAGTAGCGGTACGGCGAGCGGCCTGCCGCCTCCGTGGCCCCGGCGCGACTCCGGTACGCCCCGCGCGGGCCGGGGCTGCGGAGAAACGGTTCAGGCGACCTGCACGGAGACCGGGCCGCGCCGGATCAGCACTGACACCTCGCCTCCCAGGGCAGCGGCGTAGGCCCTGAGCATGTCGAGGCTGTCAATCTGTCCGTGCTCGATCTGCGAGATCCGTGCCTGGCTCACCTTCAACGCCGTGGCCACGTCGGCCTGTGTCAGTCCCGCGGCCCGGCGCAGCTCGGCGAGTTCGTGTCCTCGGATCCGGGCGGTGTTCTCCGCCCGGACCTCCGCCCGGCGCGCCGCTGCCTCCTCACTGGCCAGGTCGGGGTGACGGCGCATGGCCTCGGCCCGCACCTCGTCCCACGAGCGTCCCTTCACCGGTCTCCTCCTTGCTCGCGCAGCTCGCGCGCCGCGACGTACTCGGCGTACCGGGTCTCGGCGAGCGGGATGTTCTCCTCGTACCAGAGGTTCCATCGCCCGGCCTTGTCGCCCGCCACCAGGATCACCGCCTCTCTCGTGGCGTCGAAGACGAACAGCATCCGTACCTCTCCGCGACCGCTCGAACCCGGTCTCAGCTCCTTCAGATTGTGCAACCGGCTGTGATGGATCCGGTCGACCATCGGGCGTCCGAGGTTGGGCCCTGCCGAGGCGAGGTGGTCCAGGGCATCGGTCACTCGGTTGGCGGTCTCCGGGTCCTCTTCGCACAGCCGCAGAAACCACTGCTCCACCGGTTCCAGCAGCGCGATCTCCCACACGGGGATAACTTAAGTTCCAGCTTATATGCCATGGGCAGAGAAGGCCAGGTTCCACCGATCGGGTGACGGACGGGCCGCTGCCCGCCGTCGGGTGGGACGGCGGGCAGCGGGTGGGGCGGGGCCCCGGGGTCGCGGGTCAGCGGGTCGCGGGTCAGCGGTCTCGGCGGTGGTACGAGGCCAGGTAGCCCGCCGCGGGCGAGCCCACGCCCGTCACGTCGTCGTAGCCCGGCACCGCGTGCAGCGAGCTGTCCCGGCCGAGCCCGCGCAGCGACGTGATCGTGCCCTCGCTGTCGTCGTAGCCGTTGGCGTAGTCCACGCGGACCACGGCGAGCGAGACGCCGGAGCCCAGCGGGTGGTCGGTCACGTCGTGGTAAGCGGCCGTGCCGTACCGCTGGTAGATCGACGGGTTGGCGAACCCGATCGGCACGCCGCCCTGCGCCTGCTGCGCCAGCGCCTGCACGCCCGCGATCACCGGCGCCGCCAGCGACGTGCCGCCGATGCGGTACTCGCTGTAGCGCTGCGAGCCGTCGGGGAAGGTCTGGGTCTGGCCGACGAGGAAGCCGGTGTTGGGGTCGCCGACCGCCGCGATGTCCGGCACGACCCGCTGCTTCTGCTTGCCGCCGTTGGCCAGCGCGAGCCCGTCCGGCACCACGCCGCGCTGGTAGTACGGCTGCGCCACGGTGCGGCTGGTGCCGCCGCCCGCGCCCGAGGTGAACGCGCCGGGCAGCGACGCCCAGCTCTCGCCGTCCGCGGACAGCGTGGTGCGGGTGGTGCCCCAGCCGGTCTCCCACTGGTACGTGTCGTTCCTGCCGACGGCCAGCGACGTGCCGCCGACCGCCGTCACCCACGCGGAGTTCGCCGGGGTGTCGACCTGCTTGGTGCCGGTGGCGGCGACGTTGTCGCCGTTGTCGCCGGAGGAGAAGTAGAAGCCGATGCCCTCGACCGCACCCTCCTGGAACACCTGGTCGTAGGCGGCGGCGCTCTGCGGGGTCTGGTTGGCCTCGATGTCGCCCCAGGAGTTGGAGACGATGTCCGCGAGGCGGTTGTCGGTGATCTTCGTCAGCGCGTCGAGCAGGTCGTCGTCCGTGCAGGACGCGCCCGCGACGTAGACGATGTCGGCGGCCGGGGCGACCGCGTGCACGGCCTCCACGTCCAGCGTCTCCTCGCCGTACCAGCCCGGCGCGCCGCACTCCTCGGTGTAGCGGTAGTCGTCCGGGAGCACCTGCGTGAGCTGGCCCCCGCGGTAGGGGGCGTCGCCGTTGCGGGCGGCGTACTCGCGCGCGTCCCGGGCGATGGTCGGCGAGGCGAACGCGTCGGTGATGGCCACGGTGACGCCCCTGCCGGTGTCCCGCCGCTTCGCCCCGTACGCCGCGCGCAGCTGCGCCCCGGTGTAGCCGCGTATCGCGTACGGCTGCTGGGCGCCGTACGCCGGAGGCAGGCCGGGGTCGACGTTTGAACCGTAGTAGCTGGAGAAGGGGCCGGAATTGCGGAACACCGCGTCCGGCGGCGGCAGCGGTTCGTCGTGCCTGACCATCCGGGGCGCGTTGTCCAGGCCGACGACGGTGAGCACGGCGCCCTTCAGCGAGGCCGGGACGGTGGCCGTGGCGGACGGCGCCCGGTAGACCCTGCCGCCCTTGGCGTAGTCGTGCAGCTGTGCGCCGAACGCCTTCTCGGCGGCGGCCACGTCACCGCTCACCGACACGTAGTGCCGGTTGACCCCGGTGACGGTCAGGCCCGAGGACTTCAGCCAGCCGGTGACCCTGGCCGTCTGCCAGGCCGACGGCCCGAACCGGTCGCGGACCTGGTCCGGCGTCAGGTACCGGCCGTACGCGCGTGACCGCGGGTCGGACACCGCGCGGGCGTACGCGGCCAGGCCCCTCGCGTCCCGTCCGGCGAGGTACACGCGCGCGGTGAGGTGCGCGCGGTCGGCCGTGCTTCCCCTGTCCGCCGTGGCCGTCGCCCAGACCGGCTTGGTGCCCCGCAGTGCGTCGCGGCCGTCCGCCCCGGGCACGTCCGCCCGCGCGGACGGCCCGCCGAGCGCGGCCGCCCCGGCGACCAGCGGCAGCACGGCCGCCGTGACCAGGGTTTTCCTTCGAGTGACGCGGGACCTTCTGGAGCGGGAAGATCTCACTTGACCCCCTGCGGTACGAATCGTCGTGGTCGTGGACGGCGGCGCCCGCGCGTACCGGTGCGGGCGCCACCGACTCGCCACTCTCGTCCTGATCCGCTCATGCCAGGGACATGTGTTCGCTAAGAAGGAACCAAGGAAGGGCCACGGAACGGTCAAATCAACGGCCGTGCGGCACGGGTTCTTTCAGCGGCGGCGGGGTTCTTGTCGTACGGGCGGGGGCTCACGCCGTCTCGCGGTAGATACCGTCGGCGTATCCGGGCCCGTAATAGTGCTCCAGCTCTTCGAGCGACTGGTCCTTACGCTCCAGGCTCCTGGAAATCCGGGCCCGCGAGGGCAGCGCCTCCGGCTCCCAGGTCTCCTCGTTCCACAGCTCGGAGCGCAGAAAAGCCTTCGAGCAGTGGTAGAAGACCTCTTCGACCTCCACGACCAGCGCCAGCGACGGCCGGTGCCCCTTGACCACCATGGAGTCCAGGAACGGCGCCTCCCGCACCAGCCGCGCCCTGCCGTTGATCCGCAGCGTGTCGCCTCGCCCGGGCACCAGGAAGATCAGGCCGACCTGCGGGTTGCTCAGCACGTTGCGGAAACCGTCCACGCGCCGGTTGCCGGGCCGGTCCGGAACGGCGATCGTCGTGTCGTCCAGCACGAGGGTGAAACCGGGCGGATCGCCCTTCGGAGACACGTCGCACGAACCGTCGGCCGCCGAGGTGGCGATCAGGCAGAACGGCGACCGCTCCAGCCATTGCCGGTCCAGTTCGTCCAGCGACCGCCGCACCTTCCGTACGGCCCCCGGGGACGTCTCGCCGACCAGTTCCCGCAGTTCCGCCTCGGTGGTGATCTCCACCAGTCCCGCCGTCTCCACTGCCGCTTCTCCTTATGCCGGTTCACGGTCCTCGGTGCACGAGCA
Source organism: Streptomyces sp. B1866 (assembly GCF_031932565.1). Taxonomy (NCBI): domain Bacteria; kingdom Bacillati; phylum Actinomycetota; class Actinomycetes; order Kitasatosporales; family Streptomycetaceae; genus Streptomyces; species Streptomyces sp. B1866. The sequence goes on along the minus strand of NZ_JAVSCF010000096.1, from coordinate 14,879 downwards.
AGCCGCTTTCAGCGTACGGCCGGACGTCGAAGCAGGCGCCGTACCACGGGACGTGGAACGCGTCACCCGGGGTGCTTCCCGGCGCCCCGGGCTTACGGCTTCGGCGTCCGGCCCGGTCCGCCCGGCCGCCCTCAGCGGGCCGACCCGCCGCCCGCGCGTCCCAGCGCCGACGCCTGGCCGCCCGGCGCGAGCGGCCCGGTGCCGGACCGGGGAGGCCGGGGGCGGGCGGCCGCCTGCCGGGTGACGGGGACGACGTAGGCGCGGAACACCTCGACCATGTGCGCCCGGTGCACGACGAACACGCTCTCGTCGTCGAACAGCAGGCGCTTGCGGCACGGGTGGACGGTCTGCACGTCGCGGACGGTCGCCAGGAACCCGCCCATGAGCAGGGCGTCGCCGATCCGCACGCTGTCGGCGGAGAGGGTGAACCGCCCCTCCCTCCTCAGGATCACCACTCGGACTCCTCGGCCGCCGCGATGTGGGCGCGGATGATCCTGACCGCCCGCGCGAGCGCGCGGGTGTCGATGACGGTCACGTCGAAGTTGCTGGCGATCGGCAGGCAGAGGGCGTACTCGGCGTGCTGGAGGGCGCGCGTGAGGGCGACGCGCTCCGGCGTGTTGAAGCCCAACTGGAGGCAGCGCGCCTGCCCGAGGGGCAGCAGAAGTACGGTGTACGTGCGGAGGACGCCCCGGCGGTCCAGCAGGTCCTCCAGCGGCGGCACCTCCTCGTCGCCGACGTCGCCGATGAGGTCGAGGGCGTCGTTGGCGGCGCGGTCCAGCGCGTCCAGGTCGAACAGGGCGGCGGCCGCGGGTGCGAGGCTCATCGGGTGCCCTTTCCGCGCGTGTCACGCCGGGTCTGCTCGTTGCGCCGGGCGTTGTCCTTTCCGAGTTGGTCCTCGCGGCGGCCGTTCGGCCCCGGATTGTTGGCCATGGGCATGGGAACTCCCTCTCGTGGGGGGGTAACTCGTGCTTTCGGCCTTAGCGTTGCCGCAATAGGGCTACGGTGGACCCCAGCGGAACCCGCACAACCGAAAAGCTGTGAGAGGGAGTCAAGCCATGGCCAACGGTCCGAAGAAGGCGTACTTGGGTTCGATTCAGGCCGCCTGGCTCTTCTTCGGGTCCGAGCTGAAGAGACGCCGCGAAGCCGCAGGTCTGACGCAGGCTGAGCTGGGGATGCGGATTTTCTGCTCGGGCGGTTACGTCGGCCAGTTCGAGCAGGCCGTTCGAAAGCCGCAACTGGAGTTGGCTCGGCGGATCGATGACGCGCTACAAACCGACGGCTTTTTCGGTCGGATGTGCGAAGAGCTGGTTAACGCCTCGTCGTACGCGGACTACTTCGCGGCAGCCGCCGAGCTGGAAGCCCTCGCGATCCGCATCAGTGAGTACGCGCCGACGATCGTGCCCGGTCTGCTCCAGACGGCGGAGTACGCGCGGGCGATCACGCTGGCCTACCACCCGTTCGCGCCCGAGGAGTACGTTGTCGAGAAGGTCGACACCCGACTCGAACGGGCACGCATCCTGGAGCGCCCCGACCCGCCCGAGTTCTGGGCTGTGATCCACGAGACCGTGCTGCGGATCCCGGTCGGCAGCCGAGCTACCATGGCGGAACAGCTCGACCGCATGGCGGCCATGGCCAAACGGCGTCGTGTCCTGCTGCAAGTCCTGCCCTTCTCAGCGGGGGCACACGCGATGATGGCCGGGATGCTGTACCTCATGGAGTTCTCCGACGCTCCTGACACGGCCTACAGCGAAGGGCTCTATAACGGCCGGTTGCTGGACGATCCGGCGCTAGTGAAGCGCTGCCGCACGGCATACGATCTCGTCAGGGCTACGGCACTCTCGCGAGAGGAGTCCCTGGCCATGATCGAGTCGGCGGCGGAGGGCTACAAGAAATGTTCGAGCAGGAGCTGAGCGCTGCGCGCTGGCGCAAGAGCAGCTACAGCGATGGCAACGGCGGCCACTGCGTCGAGGTCGCGGACGGCTTCGGGGGGGCCGTGCCCGTGCGGGACAGCAAGAACCCGCACGGCCCCGCCCTGATCGTGCCCGCCCCGGCGTGGACCGCCTTCATCGGCCAGGTGAAGGCGGGCCCGTTCGCCTGACCCACCGCCCGTCCCCGACGCCCCGGACCGTGCTCCACGTACGGCCCGGGGCATCGGCGTTTCCGGGAACCGCCCACCCCCTCCCCCACGTGAACACAGGCACCCGGCGGGAACGGCGGGACCGCCGTCTGACCTGGGCCTTCCAGGTCGGCCCCGGCGGGCCCGGTGTGACTGTCAGTGGCTGCGGTGATACTGACGAGGACAGCGACCAAGGGGGGGTCCATCCGTGTCACAGTCGGTTACCACGGCCACCAGACAGGCGCCGCCGTCCAGGTTCGGACCCGGAGCCCGGGCGGGGTGGCCGCCCAGGGGGCCCGCGCCACGGCGGCCCGCCTGGCGGGAGGCCCTTGACCAGCTGCGGGCGGCGGCGCGGACCGAGCCGGGGCGGCTGCGGGCCATCGGGGCGGTGCTGGCCGCGCTGGTGCTGGCGTTCGGCGGGGTGACGGCCTGGCAGGTGGCCGCGCGGCAGGCGGCGGCCGAGGCTGTGGTGGAGCGCAGCCAGCCGCTCAGCGGTGCGGCGGCGGACATCTACCGGTCGCTCGCGGACGCGGACACGACGGCCGCGAGCGGTTTCCTGGCCGGAGGGCAGGAGCCGCGCGCGGAGCGCGAGCAGTACGACCGCGACATCGAGCATGCTGCGCGCCTGCTGGCCAAGGCTGCCGCCGACAGCGGGGCGTCGGCTCCGGCCCGTCACCAGATCGGGAAGCTGAACGAGCTGCTGCCGCGCTACACGGGCCTGGTGGAGACCGCGCGGGCGAACAACCGGCTGGGCTTCCCGCTGGGCGGCGCGTATCTGCGGGAGGCCAACCACGTGATGGGCAGTGAGCTGCTGCCCGCCGCCCGCGCCCTGTACGAGACGGAGCGGGACCGGCTCGGGCAGGACTACGCGGACGCGACGCGGTGGCCGTGGGCGGCGCTCGGCGTGGGTGCGGTGGCGTTGGGAGCGCTGGGCTGGGCGCAGCGCCGGGAGTTCCTGCGGACGAACCGGGTGTTCAACCGGGGTCTGCTGGCCGCGAGTGCCGCGACAGCGGTGGCGCTGCTGTGGCTGGCGACGGCGCACGGCGTGGCCGCCGCCCGGTTGCACGACTCGGAGGCGCACGGGGCGCGGTCGCTGCGGGTGCTGCACGAGGCGCAGCTCAGCGCGGTCCAAGCGCGGGCGAACGAGAACCTGACGCTGGTGGCGCACGGTGCGGACGGGGGAGCAGGAGGCACGGACGCGTACGAAGTGGGCTATGGCAAGCGAATGGCCGATCTTGCCGGGCCGTCCGACGTCGCAGGCGATACGACGGGCTCTGACGCGCCCGGAACCTGGCTGGCGCGGGCCGGGAAGCTGGCGGACAACCGCGCGGAGCGCAGCTGGGTGGACGAGGCGTCGCGGTTCGCGCGGCAGTGGCGGGAGCGGCACAGGACCGCCCACGCCGCCGACGTCGACGGCGACTACGGCCAGGCGCTGCGCCTGGTGATCGGTGGCAGCGGGAGTACCAAGGAGTCCTTCCAGCAGGTGCAGGAGGCGCTGAGGGAGGCCATCACCCACGAGAAGGGGGAGCTGAAACAGGCGGCGAACGACGGGCGGGGGGCGCTCGCCTGGCTGGCGGTCGGTGCCGGGGTGCTGGGCCTGCTGGGCGCGGTGGGCGCGGTGCTGGGCATCGGGCGCAGGCTGTCGGAGTACCGGTGAGGGGCCCGGGCGGCGGCGGGCGGCCGGTGCGGAGTGGCCGGGCGGGGCCTGGCGGGGACGGGCCGACGCGAGCCGGGCGCACAGGGCAGCACGAGCGACGTGCCGGAGAGGGAGGCGGGCCGGCGCGAGACGGCTTCGTACGGGCGTTGACGGGGGTGGCGAAGTTGACAGGAGTGTCACGCGTAGGGGCGACGGCGCGCTCGGCCGTCGCGGCGCTGGCGGTGGCCCTCGCGGTGGCCACGGCCGTCCTGGTCCCCGTGCTGGTGGACGGCGGGGGCGGCGGCCGGGGCGATCGCGACCGGCTCGGGCACAGCGTGCCCGCCGCGCCCGGGCAGGAGGCCGGGGCCGGGGCCCGGGGCGGGTCGGGGAGCGGGGCCGGGGAGCAAGAGGCCGACGACGACTGCCAGAAGGAGGAGAGCCTGCGGCCCGCTGGCCCGAAGGCGCCGGACGGCCCGGCGGTCCAGCGGATCAAGAAGCGGGGCAAGCTCGTCGCGGGCGTGGACCAGAACAGCTACCGCTGGGCCTACCGCGACACCGACAACCTGCCCCCTCCTGGAGGTGAACTGGGGCTCAAGGGGTTTGACATCGACCTCGTACGGGCCATCGCGAAGGACATCCTCGGCAGCCCGGACGCCGTGATCTACCGCACGATCCCCACTGAACGGCGCATGCCCGCCCTCCAGGACCGGGATGTCGACGTGGTGGTGCGCACCATGACGATCACCTGCGACCGGATCAAGCAGGTGGCCTTCTCCACCACGTACTTCAAGGCGGGCCAGCAGGTGCTGGCGCCGAAGGGCTCGAAGGTCACCGGGTTCGACGACTCGCTGCGCGGGCGAAAGGTCTGTACGGCGAAGAGTTCTACCGGCAAGGACGAGCTGGACAAGAACCGGCACGGCGTGCGGGAGGTGGTGACCGCCGCCAGCCAGCTCGACTGCCTGGTGAAGCTCCAGCTCGGGGAGGTGGACGCGGTGATCACCGACAGCGCGCTGGCGGCGGGTCAGGCGGCCCAGGACCCGACCGTTCACCTGGTCGGCGGGACGTTCACCAGGGAGCCGTACGGGGTGGCGATGAACCTGGCGGACACCGATCTGGTGCGCCGGGTCAACAAGGTGCTGGAAGACTACCGAAAGGGCGGCTGGCAGCTGTCCTACCGGAAGTGGCTCGCCGATTATCTCCCTGCGGACAACCCACGGCCGCCGCCAGCCATGTACAAGAAGGAGTGACGCACGCGACGGGAGGATGCGGAAGGTCGAGGGGGACGCCGGGGACCGGCGAGGGAAGGTTCAAGGGGGCCGTGGGCCCCGCCGCCCGCGCCGCCGGGCAGCACAGTGACGCACAAACGGAAGGTGATCGATGGGGGTGGCGGAACCAGCCGAACCGGTCATGGACCGCGAGGAGGTGGACCGCGCGCTGGCACGGTTCGGCGCCGAGCACGAGGCGATCGAGACCTCGCTGTTCGCCCTTCAGGACCACGCGGGCCGCAGACTCCTCGAAGGCGCCGAGCTGACCGGCGTCACCAAGGACCGGTGGGCCGACACCGAGCAGGCGATCACTCTCCTGTGGACGTACTTCGACGCGTACAGCGACGCGCTGGCCACCGCGCGCGAGGTGCGCGCCCGGCGCCGCTGGCCCACCCCGGCCGAGCTGGCGGAGCTGACCGAGCTGCTGCACGGCCCGGGCGTCACCCTGGCCGCCGTCCCCGGCCCGCCCGGCGCCGAGCCGCCCCGGCTCAGCGAGCGGGTGGCGCTGGAGAAGCTGGTCGAGCGGATGAACCGCTGGTACGCGGAGGCGCTGGACGTCATCGTCACCGCGGACGCCGTGTGGTCGGCGCTGCCCGCCCGTATCGACATGCTGTCCGCCGAGTTGCAGCGCACCCGCTCGCTCGCGCACTCCGTCGGCGTACGGCCCGGCGAGCACCCGTCGGGCGACGACCTGGAGCGGATCACGGCCGAGCTGACCGGGCTGCGCGCGGGGGTGGTCTCCGACCCGCTGGCGTTCTGGTCGGGGGCGTCGCCGAGTTCGGCGCCGGGCGGCGGCCGTCCGGACACCGAGCGGTACGACGCGGCGGCGCGCGCCCTGGAGGACGTGCGGCGGGAGATCGAGGCGGTGCTGGCCGTGCGGCAGGACTCCGAGCGGCGGCTGATGCTGCTGCGGGACGTGCTCTCCCGCGCGGACCGCACCCTGGCGGAGGCCCGGGAGGCGCGTGGCGAGGTGCTGGCGAAGATCGCGGGCTCGGACGTACCGGCGGTCAGCGGCCCGCCGACCGCGCTGCACGAGCAGCTGGTGCAGGCCGCCGAGTACCGCAGGCGCTCCCAGTGGCACCGGCTGTCGCCGCTGCTGGACAGCCTGGAGCAGCGCGCCGAGGACGAGCTGCTGCGCGCCCGGGAGTCGCTGACGGCGGTGACGGCGCCGCTGGCGGTGCGCGCGGAGCTGCGCGGGCGGCTGGACGCGTACAAGGCCAAGGTCGCGCGGTACGGCCTGGCCGAGGACCTGCTGCTGGTGGAGCGGTACGACGCGGCGCGGCGGCTGCTGTGGAGCGCGCCGTGCGACCTGCGAGCGGCCGAGGCGGCCGTGCTGCGCTACCAGCAGGCGGCGGCCGAGGCGATGACGCCGTATCAGTCCGGTTCGGGCGGCGGGGACGGCTCCGGGTACGGGGGCGGTGCCGGAGCGGGGACCGGGGACGGGGGGAGACGATGAGCGGGGACGCGTGCGAGCGGCCGGAGTGCGACGGCGCGTACGAGGACATGGGCGGCGGCGAGCTGTACTGCGGCACGTGCGGCCTGGCTCCGGCGCGCGCGCCGGACGGCGGGCTGGAGTCGCCTCGTACGAGCCTGACGGCCCGTGGTCCGGCCGGGGACGCGGGGTCGGGGGCGTCGGAGTCCGCCGAGACGGCACCGGCCTCCGGGGGCGCGGGCTCCGGGTCCGGGGCGGGGTCGCGCTCCGGGTCGCGGTCCTCGGGGGCCCGGTCCTCCGGGTCGCGGTCTTCGGGGTCGCGGTCCTCCGGGTCGCGGTCTTCGGGGTCGCGGTCCTCCGGGTCGCGGTCTTCGGGGTCGCGCCGCTCGGTCTCCGGCCGCCTGTCGCGCGCGCAGTCCGGGCGGGCGGGCCCGCGCGCGGTGCCGGTGCGCGGCGCCCGTTCGTCGGCCTCGTCCCGTACGTCCGGGCGCGGGCGGCTCGGCGCGGGCCTGGTGAGCGTGCCGGAGGTGCCGCGCCACGACCCGCGTTCGGCGGTGCTGGAGCGCGCGGAGGTGCCCGAGCGCAAGCGGTTCTGCGGCCGCTCCGGGTGCGGGGCGCCGGTGGGCCGGCCGCGCGGCGGGCGGCCGGGCCGTACGGCGGGCTACTGCACCCGGTGCGGCCGCCCGTACTCGTTCGTGCCCAAGCTGCGCGCGGGCGACCTGGTGAACGGGCAGTACGAGGTGGCGGGCTGCCTGGCGCACGGCGGCCTGGGCTGGATCTACCTGGCCATCGACCGGAAGGTGGCCGACCGGTGGGTGGTGCTCAAGGGCCTGCTGGACACGGAGGACCAGGACGCGCTGGCCGCCGCCGTGTCAGAGCGCCGGTTCCTGGCCGAGATCGAGCACGCCAACATCGTCCGTATCTACAACTTCGTGGAGCACCGGGACGAGCGCACCGGCAGCGTCGACGGCTACATCGTGATGGAGTACGTCGGCGGCAGGTCGTTGAAGGACATCGCGGGCGAGCGGCGCGGGCCGGACGGCAGGCGGGTGCCGCTGCCGGTGGAGCAGGCGTGCGCGTACGGCATCGAGGCGCTGGAGGCGCTGGGCCACCTGCACAGCCGCAACCTGCTGTACTGCGACTTCAAGGTGGACAACGCCATCCAGCAGCGGGACCAGCTCAAGCTCATCGACATGGGCGCGGTGCGGCGGATGGACGACGACGCCAGCCCGCTGTACGGCACGGTCGGCTACCAGGCCCCGGAGGTGGCGGAGGCGGGCCCGTCGGTGGCCTCGGACCTGTACACGGTCGCGCGGACGCTGGCCGTGCTGACCTTCGACTTCCCCGGCTACACGACGGTCTTCGCGCACAGCCTGCCCGACCCGCGGCACGTCGAGGTCTTCCAGCGGTACGAGTCGTTCTACCGGCTGCTGGTCCGGGCCACCGAGCCGGATCCGGCGCACCGGTTCGCCTCGGCGCAGGAGATGGCCGAGCAGCTGACGGGCGTGCTGCGGGAGGTCGTGGCGGAGCGGACCGGGCAGCCGCGGCCCGCGCTGTCGACGCTGTTCGGGCCGGAGCCGCGGGTGGTGGACACCGAGCTGTTCGCCGCGCAGGACGGGGACGTCTCGCTGCTGGGCGCCCGTTTCCCGGCCGCCCGGCGCTCCTGGTGGCTCCCGGCCGGTCGGGCGGCCGCGGCCCGCGCCGCCCGGGCGGAGTCCGCGCGGGAGGCGGCGGCCCGGGAGGCGGCGGGTCCGGCGCCGTCCGTGGTCGCGCTGCCGGTGCCCGCCCTGGCGCCACTGGACACCCGCGCGGCCGCGCTCGCCCTGCCCGTACCGCACGTCGACCCGGACGACCCCAACGCCGGTTTCCTGGCCGCCCTCGGGACCGCCACCGCGCCCGCCGAGCTGAGCGCCGCCCTGGACGCGGCGCCCGCCGACTCGCCCGAGCTGCGGCTGCGCCGCGTGCGCACCCACCTGGAGCTGGGCGCCACGCAGGAGGCGGGCGCCACGCTGGACGCGCTCCAGGCGGAGCGCCCGGACGACTGGCGCGTGGTGTGGCACCGGGGGCTGTACGCGCTGGCGTGCGGGGACCACGGGGTGACGGCGCAGTCGTTCGACGCGCTCTACGACGCGTTCCCCGGCGAGCCCGCCCCGAAGCTGGCGCTCGGTGTGTGCGCCGAGGCGGTGGGCCAGCTGGACAACGCCGCCGAGTACTACCGCCTGGTGTGGACGACCGACCCGAGCTTCGTCAGCGCCGCCTTCGGGCTGGCCCGGGTGCTGCTGCGCTCCGGAGACCGGGCGGGCGCGGTGCGGCACCTGGAGTCGGTGCCGGAGGCGTCGATCCACTACACGGCGGCGCGCGTCGCGGCCGTACGGGCCCGGCTGCGCCAGCGGTCCCCGCGCGAGGCCCTGCTGGAGGACCTGACGGCGGCCGCGGCGCAGGTGGAGCGGCTGGACGGGTTCGGCCTCGACCCGGTGCGCCGCGAGCGGCTGTGCGCGGAGGTGCTGGGCAGCGCGCTGGACTGGGCGCTGGCCGGGCGCGCCGGAGCGCCGCCGGGCGACGGCCCGCCGCGGCTGCTGGGCAGCGACCTGGACGAGCCGGGGCTGCGGCTGGGTCTGGAGCGCTCGTACCGGATTCTCGCCAGGCTGGCGCGGCGCGGCGGGGAGCGGGCAGAACTGGTGGAGCGGGCGAACCGCTACCGCCCCAGGACGTGGGTGTGAGAGATGGCGCAGACACCGCAGACACCGCAGCGGCAGGCCCGGCAGACCGGCTGCCCGATGTGTGAGGAACCGCTGGAGTCGGGGGACGCGTTCTGCGACGCGTGCGGTGCGGATGTCGCGCGCGCGTCCGCGCGCGCGGGTGCGGATGCGGATGCGGCGCAGGCGCCGCCGGCTGGGGCTGGTCCGGGCGGGGCGGCTACGGGCGGGGCGGCTGCCGTCGGCGCAGCTCCGGGCGGCGCAGCTCCGGGCGGCGGGGCTCTGGCCGGGGCGGCTCGGGTCGGCGGGGCTTTGGCGGGTTCGGATCCGGGTCCGGATCCGGGTCCGGCGGAGGCTGCTCCGGCTGGTGGAAGCCCCGCCGGGACGGGTGCGGTCGGCCCAAGCCCGACCGGAACGGGACCGGTCGGGGGAAGCCCGGCCGGGGCGGTTCCCGGTGTGGGGTCTGCGGCCGGGGCGAACGCGGTCGGCGCACGCCCCGCCGGAGCGGGGCCAGGCGCCGGGTCTTCGGCCGGGACGGCTTCGGCCGAGGCGGTGGGGGCGGGTACGGCTTCGGGCGAGGCGGTCGGGGCCGGGCTGCCGCAGGCCCGCCAGACGCCTCCGGCCGACCCGCGCGTCCCGGCGCCGGGCGCCGCGTCGGCCGGGAGCGCCGTGCCGGACCCGGGCCCCGCGCCGGACGGCGTGCCCGGGCCGGGACCGGCACCCGCTGCCGGACCGGCGGCTGGACCCACGGCTGGGAGCGGGGTGGCGCCGGTGGCCGGACCCGCTACCGGACCGGCGGCCGATACCGGGACTGGGCCAGGAGCCAGGCCAGGTGCCGGGGCCGGGACCGGGGCAGCCGCCGGGGCGAGTGCCGGGGCCGGGCCGGGGGCCGGGGGCGGGGCGCGGCGGTGTGCCGCGTGCCGTACGGGGGCGGTGGACCGGGACGGGACCTGCGGGCACTGCGGCTATGCCCAGGTGCGCGTCCGGGACCATCTGGAGGCCCAGGCGCACGGGGTCGCGGCGGCCACCGACCGGGGCCTGCGCCACCACCGCAACGAGGACGCGTTCGCGGTGGCCTGCGGGGCGCTGCCGGACGGTTCACCGGCCGCCGTGGCGGTCGTGTGCGACGGCGTGTCCTCGGCCACCCGGCCCGACGACGCGTCGGCGGCGGCGGCCGGGGCGGCGCGCGCGGCGCTGCTCGCCGCGCTCGGTGAGGGCACGCACCTGCAACGGGCCATGTCCGAGGCGATCCTGTCGGCGGGCGAGGCCGTCAACGCCCTCGCGTACGAGCCGCGGGCCGGGACCGGCCGGGGCACCCGTACCGGCGACGGTGACGCCGACGACGCAGGCGAAACGTACCGCCGCCACGAGAACGCACCCGCGTGCACGATCGTCAGCGCCGTGGTCACCCCCGACGCGTTCACCGTGGGCTGGATCGGCGACAGCCGCGCCTACTGGGTGCCGGACGACCGCACGAGCCCGCCCGCCCGGCTCACCGAGGACGACTCGTGGGCCGCGCAGATGGTGGCCTCGGGCCTGATGTCGCCGGAGGAGGCGTACTCCGACGCGCGTGCGCACGCCATCACCGGCTGGCTCGGCGCGGACGCGTACGAACTCTCCCCGCACACCGCCTCGTTCCGGCCCGACCGGCCCGGCGTGGTGGTGGTGTGCACCGACGGGCTGTGGAACTACACCGAAACGGCGGAGGAGGTGGCCGCGGCGGTGCCGGGCGACGCGCGGACGCGGCCGATGGCGGCGGCCCGGACGCTGGTGGCCCTCGCCGTGTACGCGGGGGGCCACGACAACGTAACAGTGGCGGTACTGCCGTTCCCGGCGCGGTCTGAAGGGGCAGTATCGGCCTGACCGTTCGAGGGGGTCCGTCCGCCCGCGCCGAGCCGTACGCCGCGCTCGTACCGGGCAGGGCGCGGCGGCGCTCGGCGGGCCGGGGCCTCGCGGCGGTGCGCGGCGACGGGGCGGGGCCGGACGGGAAGGCTCCGCTCGACCTCACTGTCTCCTGTGCCCGGACGTCCGGTGCCCACAGGGCGAGCCAAGGAGCGGACGAGATGGCGAACTTCTCCAAGAGCCGGGAGCCGCGGTTCTGGGTCGAGGTCCACCAGAACCCGTACCTGCCCGAGGACGGCCGGGAGGTGCACGCGATCGTCACCGTCACCGCGAGCGGGAGCGGCGGGGCGGCCGGGGGTCCCGTCTTCGCCCCGCCCGGCCCGGAGGCCGCCGACGCGGGACCGGACGGCGAGGCTCGCGGACCGGCCGACGCGGCGGTGGTCGTCATGGTGGACTGCTCCGGTTCGATGGAGTATCCGCCGACGAAGATGCGGCACGCGCGGGAGGCGACGGCCGCCGCCGTGGACGCGCTGCGCGACGGCGTGGCCTTCGCCGTCGTCGCCGGAACCCACCAGGCCGCGGAGGTCTTCCCCGGCGGCGGTCGGCTCGCGCGGGCCGACGCCGGCACACGGGCCCGCGCCAAGGAGGCGCTGCGCGGTCTGAGCCCCGGTGGCGGCACGGCCATCGGCGCCTGGCTGCGGCTCGCCGACCGCCTGCTCGCCACCGCCGACGCGCCCGTACGGCACGGCATCCTGCTCACCGACGGGCGCGACGAGCACGAGACGCCCGAGGAGCTGCGGGCCGTGCTCGACGCGTGTGCGGGCCGCTTCACCTGCGACGCGCGGGGCGTGGGCACGGACTGGGCGGTGCGGGAGGTCACCGGCATCGCCTCCGCCCTGCTGGGCACGGCCGACATCGTGGCCGACTCGGCCGGGCTCGCCGCGGACTTCCGGCGGATGGTGCGGACCGCGACGGGCAAGGCGGCCGGTGACGTGCGCCTGCGGGTGTGGACGCCGCGGGGCGCGGAGGTGGTGTTCGTCAAGCAGGTGGCTCCGGCCATGGCGGACCTGACCGGGCGTCGCGCCGAGGCCGGTCCCCGTTCGGGTGACTACCCGACGGGCTCGTGGGGGGACGAGTCCCGCGACTACCACGTGTGCGTGCGGGTGCCGCCCGCCGAGGTCGGCCGGGAGATGCTCGCGGCCCGCGTCTCGCTGGTCTTACCCGCGGTCTTACCCCCGGCCCCGGGGTCCCTGGGGCCGGGCGCGGAGGCGCTCTGGGGGCTGGTACGGGTGGTGTGGACGGACGACGTGGCCGCCACCGCGTCGATGGACCCGCAGGTCGCGCACTACACCGGTCAGGCCGAGCTGGCCCGGGCCATCCAGGACGGCCTGGACGCCCGCAGGGCGGGTGACGTGGCGGCGGCGACGGCCAGGCTGGGACGCGCCGTGCAACTCGCGGGCGCCTCGGGCCACGATGACACTGCGAAACTTCTTTCGAAGGTGGTCGACGTTCTGGACGCCGCCACCGGTACTGTGCGGCTCAAGACGAACGTGGCGGAGGCGGACGAGATGACCCTCGAAACGCGCTCCACCAAGACGGTACGGGTGGCACGGCGGCGGGAGGGGAACGCCGGGGAGACCGGGGAGGGGCGGCGCGTGGACCCGGCCGGTCCGGCCGGTCACCGGGACCAGGCCGAGCACCCCGACCACGCGGACCACACCGACCCGACCGACCGAACCGACCACACCGGCCGAACCGACGGGACTGACGAACGGACCGACCGGACGGCTCGGACCGACGACCGAACCGACCAGACCGACCAGACCGACCACAGCGATCCGGCCGGGAACGGCTGACGAACGGCGCACAAGGGGGACCACGACATGCCGACCTGTCCGAACGGCCACGCGTCGACGACCGAGGACTGGTGCGACGTGTGCGGGCACCGGATGCCCGGGACGGCCGTGACCGCCGGCCCGTCCGGCACCGGCGCGCCCGCCGGATACGGGTATCCGGACCTGGCCTCCGTGCCCGTGCCGCCTCCGCCGCCCGGGCCGCCTGGGCCACCGCCCGAGGACCGCCACGACCCGAACGGTCTGGACGGCCTGGGCAGCCCGGACCGCCTGGGCGGCCTGGGCGGCCTGGGCGGCCTGGGCGGCCTGGGCGGCCTGGGCGGCCTGGGCGGGGAGCCGTGCCCGGTGTGCCGTACGCCCCGTGAGGCGCGCGCGCAGTTCTGCGAGGAGTGCCGGTACAACTTCGCTCCCCCGGCCCCCGGCGCTCCCTCGGCCCCGCCCGCGCACGGCGGCGGCTTCCCGCCGCTGCCGCCGCAGGGCGCCGGGTACCAGCCCTCGCGGCCCTCGCAGGTGAACCGGCCCGCCGAGCCGCTGGCGCCGGTCGCCGGGCCGCAGCCGGGCCGGGGCGGGCCGGACCGGCTCGGCTACCGCGCCGAGGACGACTGGACCCTGCCGCCGCCCGCCGCCCCGGCGCCGGCCGGGGCGCCCGTACCCACACCCGCGCCGGTGTCGCCGCCGCCGTACCAGCACCCGCAGTACCAGCAGCCGCCCCGGCCGCACGCCCCCGCGCCGTACGCCCCGGCGCCGCACCTCTCCTCGCCGCTGCCGCCGTCGCCGTACGCGCCGCAGCCGCCGGGCCCGGCCGCGCCGCCACCGCCCGCTCCGGCGAGCTGGGTCGCCGTCATCGCCCCCGACCCGGAGTACTTCACGGCGATGATGCACCGCAGCGGGCCGGAGGCGGCGGGCCTGGACATGCCCTCCTACGCCCCGCCCCGCGAGCACCCGCTCACCGGCGCCCAGGTGACCATCGGCCGCCGCCGCCACAGCACCGGGGAGTCGCCCGACATCGACCTGTCCCGGCCGCCGGAGGACCCGGGCGTCTCGCACCAGCACGCCGTCCTGGTCGCCCAGCCGGACGGCGGCTGGGCCGTGGTCGACCAGGACTCGACCAACGGCACGACCATCAACGGCTCCGACGAGCCCATACGGGCCTACGTCCCCGTCCCTCTCCAGGACGGCGACCGGGTGCACGTCGGCGCCTGGACCACGATCACCGTGCGCCGCGGCTGACCCCCCTGGCACCGCCCGGCGGTCTGAGACGATGGATGGGTGATGGAGATTCCGCGCGGCACGCTTCAGCAGCAGACCTTCTACGAGCAGGTCGGCGGCGAGGAGACCTTCCGGCGCCTGGTGCACCGCTTCTACCAGGGCGTCGCGGAGGACCCCGACCTGCGGCCGATGTACCCGGAGGAGGACCTGGGCCCGGCGGAGGAGCGGCTGACCCTGTTCCTCATCCAGTACTGGGGCGGCCCGACGACCTACAGCGAGCAGCGCGGCCACCCCAGGCTGCGGATGCGGCACGCGCCGTTCACGGTCGACCGCGCGGCGCACGACGCCTGGCTGCGGCACATGCGGACCGCGCTGGACGAGCTGGGCCTGGCCCCGGAGCACGAGCGGCAGATGTGGAAGTACCTCACCTACGCGGCGGCGTCCATGGTGAACGCGCCGGACTGACGGACACCGGCTGACCGGCCCGCCCCGGTCTCACCGGGGGCGGGCCGACGGCACGGCGGGAGCGGAAAGGGCCCGGCGGCGGGGGCCGGGCGCGGCCGGCGGCCTCTGGGGCCGTCCGGAGGCCGCGGGGCCGGGCCGCCGTCCGGCACAGGCCGCGAGGCCGGAGCGGGTCAGCCGTGCGGGCGGGTGGGGGTGACGGTCAGGCCCGACAGGGCCGAGAGGCCGCCCTGGCCCCGGCGCAGCGCGACGGAGCCGTACGGCGTGCGCAGCCGCAGCCAGCCGCCCGCGGCCAGCAGCGCCAGCGGCTCGGGAACGGGCGCGGCCAGCGCCGTGCCCGCGCCGCCGCCCGGCAGCGGCCGGGACGC
>NZ_JAVSCF010000095.1:0-21895 GCF_031932565.1 Streptomyces sp. B1866 | reverse complement strand
CGGCCGCGGCGACCGGCGCGGTGAGCCGGCCCCGTACGGCCGCCAGACCCGCCAGGACCCGGTCGCGCAGCTCGGCGCCGCGCGCGGTGGCCGGGAACCGGGCGACGGCGGCGGGCCAGCCGGGCGGGGTCAGCGCCCCGGCCAGGTCGGCGAACACCACCACGTCCTCATGCCACATCTCGGCGGGGCTGACCAGGACCGTGCCGTGCGGGTCGTGCGGGGTGTCACGCCAGGTCTCGTCGCTGAGCACGAGCAGTCCCGCGGAGACGGCCGCCTCGCACACCTCGTGCAGCAGTTCGGGCGGGGCCGCGGTGCCGGTCGGGTCGTCGGCGACCGACAGCAGCACGGCGCGCGGCGCGCCGCCTTCGGCGCGCACCCGGTGGACGGCCTCCAGCAGCGCGAACGGGTCGGGGACGCCGCCGCACTCGGCCGGTACGGGCGCGTGGTAGGCGGGGCGGCCGACGAGCCGGGCCAGCGGCGCGTACCAGGCGGCGCACGGCCGGGGGAGCAGTACGTCGCCGCCGACGGCCGCGAGCAGCGCGAGCAGCAGCGGCTGCCCTCCGGGCGCGGCGGCGACATCGCCGGGCCCGGCCGGCAGGCCGCGCCGCGCCCAGTAGCCGCCGGCGGCCTCGCGCAGCGCGGGCGAGCCGCCGAGGGGTTCGGCGGTGGTCCGGTGCGCGGCGGCCGCGAAGGGAGCGGCCAGTTCGGCGAGGACCGGCAGGCCGTCGTCGTCGGGGTCGGCGGGAGCCGGGGCGGTCCACTGTCGCCGCACGCCTCACGCACCTTCCCGCTCGCCGCCGCATCCGACCACCGGCTCCGCCCGCGGCCTGCCGCGGGCCCGTCGGCGCCGGCCGGGCCCGTCGGCCCGTGGCCCGGCACCCGCCCGTCCCGCCCCGCGCGCCGGGCGGGGCGGGGCCGGACGGGTACCGGTGAGTCCACCTTGGCAGATCAGCCCCGGGGCGCGGCCGGACGACACGGCGTTTCGCTCCGGCGGCTCCGGGGCACCCGGGCGCCGTGCTGGCGACATCCGAGCGAGCTGCCGACGTCCACAGCGGTCCGGCGGGCGCCGGCGCTGCGGTCCGAAGGCCGGTTCGCCGACCGCGGGGCGGGTGCGGACGTCCGCCCGCGGGCGGTGCGGGCCGTGCGCGCCGCCGGGCAGGCGGACCCGCCGTCGCGGGTGCCGGGCCGCAGGCCGTCGCGGGTGCCGGGCCGCGGGCGGGACGGGCGGCGCCGGTGGTGCGGTGGGGGCCGCCGGACCGTTCAGCCCGGGACCCGCTCCAGGACCTCCCGGGCGGGGCCCGGACCGGCCGCCCGCTGGCGGGGCGGCGACGGGGGCGCGTCACCTGCCGCCCGGCCGAGCCGGACGAACTCGCGCTCCAGGCCGTGGCCCCGGGTGCTCACCACCTTCTCGGCCACCTCGACCAGCTTGCGGTTGGCCCGCTGGGAGACCTGGCGCAGCAGGTCGAAGGCGCCCTCGGCGTCGCAGTGCAGCACGTACATGACGATGCCGCACGCCTGGTCGACCACGGGCCGGGAGCGCAGCGCGGCGTCGAGCTGGTCGACCTCGGCGAGCACCGCCCGGTAGCGGCGGTGCCGGGCCAGGCACTCGGTGGCCAGGTCGCCGAGCATGCCGGTCGCGCCCTGGGCGGCGCGCTCCAGGGGGGCGGGGCGCAGCCCGTAGACGGTGACGGTCACGGCCAGGCCCTCGCGGACGAACGGCAGGGTGGCGGTGGAGCGGATGCCCACGCCGAGCGCCGTGGCCCGGTAGCGGGGCCACCGCTGGTCGTAGAGCAGATCGTCGGCACCGGCCGGCCGGCCGGTGCCGAGAGCGGCCGGGATGGGCCCCTCGCCCGACTCCAGCTGGGCGGAGACCAGGGCGGACAGGTCGGGGTGGGTCGCGGCGACGGGCTGCTCGCCGTCCGGATCCGCGTCGGGGTCGAGCCCGGCGTCGGGCCCGATGAGGGCGGTGGCCGTCGCGCCGCAGCTGCCCGGGGTGCACCAGGCGGCCCGCTCGGCCAGGTCGGCGAGGTCGCGGGCGAGGGACGTGGCGTCGGCCGGCCTGCGCAGGGTGGTGCCGAGAGTACCGAGAGTGGATTCCGGCATCGGGCAATCCGTCCTCTCTCTGTCGCGTCGTTTCTGTCGCGTCGTTCGCACGGGCCGCGGATCACGTGTCGGGTGGGTCACATCCACCGCGCGCCACGCGTGCCGCGGAAGGTCTGGGGGGCCGCTGTGCGGGCGGTGTCCGCCCGTGGGCCTGTCTGGTTGGCTGCCCCATCGAGAACGGGGGAAACCAAACGCACCCGGGCGGTCTCCCGGCCCGTCCGGCTAGCGTGTGGGCATGTCTGGGGTTCAGGAGTTCGGCACGGAGCTGGCGGATTTCCGCAGACGTGTCGGAGAATTGCGCACCGCGCGGGCACTGCCCTCGCACGAGCGGCTGGCCACGCTGGACGCCGCCCTCTTCGAGCTCCAGCACGTGGCCGACGTGCTGTGGCCGCGGTACGAGGAGCTGGCCGCGCTGGCCGCCGCCACGCGGGGCGCGGGCGCCGGGCGGACCGACCCGCGCGAGCAGCGGCTGCTGCGGGCCCTGTTCCAGCGGCTGCCGCTGGCCGTCGTGCTCCTGGACCGCGAGTGCGTGGTGCGGCGCATGAACTTCGCGGCCACCCAGGTGTTCCGCACCCGCGCCGGGTACGCCACCGGCCGGCCGCTGACGGCGTCGCTGCGCCGCGACGGGCGGGCCGCGCTGCGCTCGCAGGTGGCCGCGGTCGCGCGCGGCGAGGGCGGCCGGAGCCTGGTGGTCCACCTGCCGCAGCCGTCGGCGGACGGCGCGCTGCGGGTGACGCTGTCCGCGCTGCGGCCTCCGGACGAGCCGCGGTCGGCCGTGCTCGCGGTGTTCCAGCACGTCGCCGGGGAGGCGGCCGCGGCCGCGCCGTCCCCGGCGCCCGAGCCGCGGCGCTCCGGTCCGCGCCCGGACCTGGCGGAGGTGACCCGCAACGCCGAGCTGATGGACCTGCTGGACGAGATGACGATGGCGCTGCTGGCGGCGCTGGGCGGCGGGGACCCGGAGGCGGTGCTGGTCCGGGCGGCCGCCGTGCCGCACGGCCGGTTCGCCGACTGGGTGGTCGCCGACCTCGCCGACGGCCCGGGCGGCGGCGCGGCGCGCCGGGTGGCGGTGCTCGGCCCGCCGGAGGCGGCCGGGAACCGCACGGCCTCGCTGGTCGCGCAGGACCCGGCCGGCTGCCCCCTGGTGGTGGAGGCGATACGCGACGGGGTGCCCGCCCTCCAGGTGCGCCCCGCCGACGCGGACGCCTTCGGGCGGGACGCGGACGGCGCGCCGGTGCTGATCCGCGAGGAGGTCACCTCGCTGCTGTGCGTGCCGCTGCGCGCGGCGCCGTCGCAGCCGGTCCGCGGCGCGCTCACGCTGTTCCGGGTCCGGGGCCGGCGGGCCTTCGAGATGGCGGAGGCGGGCGCCGCCGACCGGATGTCGCGCCACATCGCGCTGGCGATGGGGGACGTCCTGGGCCGGGCGGCGCCGGGAAGGTGAGCGCAACCGCCGGGACCGTACGGCCGGACCCGTAACAGGCGGGGCCCGTAACAGGCGGGGAAGGAGGCGGGCGGCGCCCGGGGCGGGGCGGGTCAGGCCGCCTCCGCCTGGGCCTCCGCCTGGGCCTCCGCCTGGGCCTCGGCCTGCTCGCACAGCTTGGCGCAGGTGCGGCTGATCAGCCGCGACACGTGCATCTGCGAGATGCCGAGCCGATCGGCGATGCGGCTCTGCGTCTCGTCGCAGAAGAACCGCAGGTACAGGATCTCCCGCTCGCGCTCCGGCAGTCCGGCCAGGCCGGGCTTGACCGCCTCCCGGTCCACCACCCGGTCGAACGCGGGCTCGCTGGTGGCCAGGGTGTCGACCAGCGCGTACCCGTCGTCGGAGCCGGGCAGCTCGGCGTCGAGCGACAGCGTGGTGAAGCTGTCCAGCGCCTCCAGGCCGACCAGCACCTCCTCCTCGGTCATGCCGGTGTGCTGGACGATCTCCGCGACGGTGGGCGTGCGGTCGTCGGGGGTGCGGGTGAGTTCCTGGGTGGCCGTGCGCACCCGGTTGCGCAGCTCCTGCACGCGGCGCGGGACGTGCAGGCCCCACATGTGGTCGCGGAAGTGGCGCTTGATCTCGCCGACCACGGTGGGCACGGCGAAGCTCTCGAAGGCGCTGCCGCGGGCCGGGTCGTAGCGGTTGACCGCCTTGACCAGTCCCAGCATGGCGACCTGCCGCAGGTCCTCCAGGGACTCCCCGCGGTTGCGGAAGCGCCGTGCGAGCCGGTCGGCCATGGGCATCCAGGCGCGGACCACCTCCTGCCGCAGCGCGCCGCGCTCGGAACCTTCCGGCAGGGAGGCGATGCGCCGGAACTGCTCGGAGGTGTCGGGGGCGTCGTCGTGGGGGTGCCTGCTGCGTGCACGTACGGACGTCATCTGCCGGTCTCTCCCTTGGACTGTCATCGGTAGCACCACGGGATGGAAATCCGGACCTGCGAGATACGCCTTGGAGGTCGGGACGGGGGCGCGGCGGGACCTGGTGCGGCCCGCGCGGACGACCGGGCAGACACGTCCCACCAGCAGCGGAAAAGCCGCTCCCGTGGCGTGCCTCCGGTCCGAAGCACACGTCTCGGGTGCCCGGCGCTCACCCGGCCAAACGAGGTTTTCCCGGCGCGGCGGCGGTTACCCGTGGCCCTGGCATCACCAGCCGCGGAAGGGGCTGCACGCATGACCGAGTACGGCTATTTCCTGTCCTGTGAGGAACACGGTCCCGCCGAGCTCGTCGAGCAGGCGAGGATGGCCGAGCAGGCCGGGTTCACCTCTCTGTGGATCTCCGACCACTACCACCCGTGGAACGACGCGCAGGGCAGCAGCCCGTTCGTCTGGTCCGTGATCGGCGCGCTCTCGCAGGCCACGTCGCTGCCGGTGCAGACCGCCGTGACCTGTCCGACCGTGCGCCTGCACCCGGCGGTGGTGGCCCAGGCGGCGGCCACCAGCGCGGTGCTGCTCGACGGCCGCTTCCGGCTGGGCGTGGGCAGCGGCGAGGCGCTGAACGAGCACGTGGTCGGGGAGCGCTGGGCGCAGGCGTCCGTCCGGCTGGAGATGCTGGAGGAGGCCGTCACCGTGCTGCGCCAGCTGTTCACCGGCGGCGAGGTCAACCACCACGGCAAGCACTACACGGTGGAGAACGCGCGGCTGTACACGGTGCCCAAGGACCCGGTGCCCATCGACATCGCGGCCTTCGGGCCCAGCGCGGCGGAGCTGGCCGGCCGGCTCGGCGACGGCTTCATCAGCACCGCTCCGGACCCGGACACCGTGGGCCGCTTCCGGCGCGGCAGCGGCGGCAACGGCCGCTCCAAGCCGGTGCGCGGCGGGGTGAAGGTGTGCTGGGGGCCGGACCGCGAGGAGGCGCTGCGCACCGCCCACCGGCTGTGGGCGACGATGATGCTGCCGGGCGAGCTGGCCGCCGTGCTGCCCACCCCGGCCCACTTCGAGCAGGCCAGCGAGCTGGTGACGCCCGAGCACATGGCGGAGGCCGTCACCTGCGGCAACGACCCGGACGAGCACGTGGCGGCGCTGCGCGCCTACGCCGACGCCGGCTTCGACGTCGTACACGTCAACCAGATCGGCCCCGACCAGCGCGGCTTCTTCGACTTCTACCGCACCAAGGTGCTGCCGCGGCTGTCCGGCTGACCGCGCCCGTAGCGCGTCGGCCCGCCCGGGGCGGGCGGCGCCCGTACGTACCCGCGGCGTCCCGCGCCCGCGCCGCGTGCGCCGCCGTGCCCTCGGGGGCAGCGCCGCACCGTCCCGCACCACGGGAACCGCACCACAGGAACCGCACCACCCGGCACCACACGCAGGAGGAGTGACCCGCATGAGCGTGAAAGTCGCCGACCACGTCCTGGCCCGGCTGCGCGAGTGGGGCGTCGAGCACGTCTTCGGCTATCCGGGCGACGGCATCAACGGGCTGCTCGCCGCCTGGGAGCGGGCGGGCAACGAGCCCCGGTTCACGCAGTCCCGGCACGAGGAGATGTCCGCCTTCGAGGCGGTGGGCTACGCCAAGTTCAGCGGTCGGCTCGGCGTGTGCGCGGCGACCTCGGGGCCCGGCGCGATCCACCTGCTCAACGGCCTGTACGACGCGAAGCTGGACCACGTGCCGGTGCTGGCCCTGGTGGGGCAGACCCACCGCAGCGCGATGGGCGGCTCGTACCAGCAGGAGGTGGACCTGCACACCCTGTTCAAGGACGTCGCCTCGGAGTTCGTGGAGACGGTGAACGTCCCCGAGCAGCTGCCGAACGTGCTGGACCGGGCCATCCGCACCGCCTACGCGCGCCGCTGCCCCACCGCCGTGATCATCCCGGCGGACGTGCAGGAGCTGGAGTACACGCCGCCGGGCCACGCGTTCAAGATGGTGCCCTCCAGCCTGGACCGCAGCGGCTGGGCGGCGGTGCCGTCCGCGGAGGCGCTGTCCCGGGCCGCCGAGGTGCTGAACGCGGGCAGCCGGGTGGCGATCCTGGTCGGCCAGGGCGCGGCGGGCGCGCGGGCGGAGGTGGAGCAGACCGCCGAGGTGCTGGGCGCGGGCGTGGCCAAGGCGCTGCTGGGCCTGGACGTGCTCAGCGACGAGCTGCCGTACGTGACCGGGTCGATCGGCCTGCTGGGCACCCGGCCCAGCTACGAGCTGATGCGGGACTGCGACACACTGCTGACGGTCGGCTCCAGCTTCCCCTACAGCCAGTTCCTGCCGGAGTTCGGCGCGGCGCGGGCCGTGCAGATCGACCTCGACCCGCACATGATCGGCATGCGCTATCCGTACGAGGTGAACCTGGTCGGCGACGCGCGCGAGACCCTGCGGCGGCTGCTGCCGCTGCTGCGGCACCGCGAGGACCGCTCCTGGCAGCGGGAGGTCGTCACCGGCATGGAGCGCTGGCGGCGGGTGATGGCGGCGCGCGCCGAGGTGTCCGCCGACCCCATCAACCCCGAGTACGTCGCCCACTGCCTGGACCCGCTGCTGCCCGAGGACGCCATCGTCACCTCCGACTCCGGCTCGGTGGCCAACTGGTACGCGCGGCACCTGCGGATGCGCGGCCGGGTGCGGGCGTCGCTGTCGGGCACGCTGGCGACGATGGGCTGCGGCGTGCCGTACGCGATCGGCGCGAAGTACGCGCACTCCGACCGGCCGGCGATCGCCCTGGTCGGCGACGGCGCGATGCAGATGAACGGCATGGCCGAGCTGATCACGGCGGCGAAGTACTACCACACGTGGGCCGACCCGCGGCTGGTGGTGGCCGTGTGGAACAACCACGACCTGAACCAGGTGACGTGGGAGATGCGGGCCATGAGCGGCTCCCCGCAGTTCCTGCCCTCGCAGGAGATCCCCGACGTGTCGTACGCGCGGTTCGCCCAGTCGCTCGGCCTGACCGGGGTGCGGGTGGAGAAGCCGGAGTACGTGGAGCAGGCGTGGCGGGAGGCGCTGGCCGCCGACCGGCCCGCGGTGGTGGAGTTCCTGACCGACCCGGCGGTGCCGCCGATCCCGCCGCACGCCACCTGGGACCAGATGGAGGCCACGGCGCGGTCGATCCTGAAGGGCGACCCGGACCGCGGCGGCGTGGTCCGGCAGGGCGTGAAGGCGAAGATGCAGGAGCTGCTGCCGCACCGCAGGCACCGCTCGCGCGACGGCGGGAACGGCGGAGACGGCGGGAACGGCGGCGCCCCGGCCCCCGGCGGGGACGCGGCGTGACCCGGCCGGCCGGACGCCGTTTCGCCGGGTTCGCGCCGCGCCTGCACCCCCCGGCGGCGTGCTGCCCGCCCAGCGCAGCGCCAGCCCGGCCCTGACGATCATGACGCTCGCGGACCGGGCCGCCGACCAGCTGATCAGGAAGCGGAGGACCGGCGGGGCATGAGGGTGGACCGGCTCGACGTCACCGCCTACACGGTGCCCACCGACGCGCCGGAGGCGGACGGCACCCTGGAGTGGACCGAGACGACCGTCGTGGTGGTGGAGGCCCGCAGCGGGCTGACCACCGGGCTCGGCTGGACGTACGCGCCGGCGGCGGCGGCCGCGGTGGTACGCGACCAGCTCGGCGGGCCGGTGGTGGGCCGCTCGCCGCTGGACGTGGCGGGCGCCCACGAGGCGATGTGCCGCGCCGTGCGCGACGCGGGCCGTCCGGGTGTCGTCGGCTGCGCGATCTCGGCGGTGGACATCGCGCTGTGGGACCTCAAGGCGCGGCTGCTCCAGGTGCCGCTGGCCCGGCTGGTCGGCGCGGTCCGCGAGAGCGTGCCGGTGTACGGCTCGGGCGGCTTCACCACGTACCACGACAGGCACCTGGCCACCCAGCTCACCGGATGGGTGCACGGCCAGGGCATCGAACGCGTCAAGATCAGGATCGGCGAGCGGTGGGGCCGGGCCGTGGAGCGGGACCTGGCCCGGGTGCGCCGCGCCCGCACGGCGATCGGCCCGCGCGCCAAGCTGTACGTGGACGCGGGCGGCGCGTACACCCGCAAGCAGGCGGTGCGGGTGGGGCGGGCGCTGGCCGAGTACGGGGTGAGCTGGTTCGAGGAGCCGGTGTCCTCCGACGACCCGGCGGGCCTGGGCCTGGTGCGCGACCAGGTGCTGTGCGACGTGGCGGCGGGCGAGTACGGCTACGCGCTGCCGTACTTCACCGGCCTGGTGCCGGTCGTGGACTGCCTCCAGGCCGACGCGACCCGCGCTTTTTGACTCCGGCGATCCATGCTTCCCGGAAATCCGCCCGGCCTCGCCCGTCACCCGCACTCCTCATCCTTTGCCTGACGTGTCATCAGACGCCGCGCACACCGCAGGCCCGCAAGGCTTCGTCCAGTTCTCGGACTGCCTGAGTTGCCTTCCACGGCTCCAGTTCGGCGCGAAGCTCTCGGAGGCGATCAGAAATTTTAGGCGACTGATGAACAGTAGAAATCTTCGCGATGGCGATAATCGTCTCTCCGGCCTGGCCTACATCACCGTTCAGGGTATGCGCAGAAGCCAGTTTCGACAAGGACAGGGCGTGGTCACGAAGATTGCCATTGTCCACAAGCAGCAGTCTTTTTTGGATGGAGTACATGGCGTCCTCGGGCGCTTCCATACGCAAGCTGAATTCCGTACGGGTGGACCAGTAGAATGAGCTGTCATAGAAGTACCACAAGGGCCCCGTCGGCTCGCCACCCAAGCTGATGCATTCGCTGGCTGTTCGCTCCTCATCCAAAGCTCGGCGAGCCTCGGATTCGTCACCGTCTGCGGCGTAGGCCCGGGCGGCACAATCGGCTGCGAATCCGCGCGCTGCCCAATTGTCGGCACGCTTAGCCCAGAGTTGAGCCGCAACCGCGTGGTCAACTCCTACCCGAGGCATGTCCTGGTACAACGCCAACCGACTCATGGCGCACAGAATGTACGAGACGAGTCCGACGTTGTGGGCGGCATGGGCAGCCTTTCGAGCTTCCTCGTAGTAATGCTCGGCTGCCCGGTAGTCGCCGAGATCAAAGAAATCCCAGCCCGCGATCTGACTGAGGTCAGCGTATACCGACAAGACGCGAGGCTTAAGGCTGCTAGGCGCGTCAGCCATGAAGTCCCTAACTACTTCCCGCTGGGCAAGGATTGCCTGTAGAGAGATCACCGGCCCGAGCACATTGAGCTGCTTTCGGTGCTGCTCCAACACTGTTTCCGCCCGCGACACGATTACGTCGTCGATGCGGCGCGAATTCGCGAGCACGCCTGTCAGCCGTTCGGATGCGCCTGCTTCTGTGGTGTCGAATAGCGGCGCAGCAGCGGCCATGGTGAGAGCCGCACTGAGTTTCTTGAGAAGGTCTCGGCGATGCATTTCCGGATATCCTCGCTGTGTCCACGCAAGCACCGCTCGCGCAAGTTCAGTAAGGCTTATGGCCTCAATTTGCCGCACCAATTCGGTTGTGTCCAGCAAGAGCGGTGAATTTCCGTCGGGCACTTCGACGCCGGGCTGCAATCCGGGCCCGCCGCCCGCCCCGTGCGCGGCGGACAGAGCCGATTCCCTCCGCGCTTCGCCTGACTGGTTGCTGTCAATCAGGTCTCTGGTCTCGCACTCATAGACCTGCGCCAAGCGTTCCAAAGTGGTCAGGCTCGGCTCACGGCCGGATTGCGGCCACGACTCCCAGAATGACAACTTCTTTTGCGTCATCGGGTGTTCGCTGTCCGGGAACAGTTCGTTCCACCGGTCGGCGACCTGCTGTTGGGTCCATTGNGCGGCCACGACTCCCAGAACGACAACTTCTTTTGCGTCATCGGGTGTTCGCTGTCCGGGAACAGTTCGTTCCACCGGTCGGCGACCTGCTGTTGGGTCCATTGCCGGGCAATCCTCATGGCTTGCCGGGCGTTGACCTTCTCCTCGCGCTGGATGCGGGCCGCGATGGCGCCCCACGTACAGCCCTGAGCCCGTAACCCCTCGGACAGCACGGCCAGCGCGGACTTGCGACTCCGGTAGTGCTTGCTGTGCGCCAACGCCGGTCTCCTCACCTGCGCTTGCCCGGTGTGTCTCCTTGCCATCGTAGGGCGGGCCGTGTGCCGCTCTGGTGTTCGTATACCCACTTCGAGGGCACCTGACCTGCGTTTACTACACGTCCGTAGTAAGTCTGCGGACTAGGGCAAGGCTACGGATCACACTTCATGGGGTCCCCACATGGCGCCCGCCGGGCGGAGAGTCGAGTTCCACTCGCCACCGACGACGGATCGAGGAAGGGTGCGGGGCGCCAGTGGACGACGAACAGCCGTAGAGCCTGCCGACAAGCCGGAGAAGTCAACTGCCACGCTGACCATCGGAGGCTTCGGACGCGACGACGACGGCAGAGTCGGCGAAGTCATGGCCGTCACGAGCAGCCACGTGTTCCTCCGGCCGAAAGGCGGAGGGCGGGAATGGGTGCGTCCCGCCGACACGGTGGAGCCGATCACCACCGGGGACGCGCCGCGGGCGCGCGTAGCGGAACAGAATCGCAGGCGGAGGCTGGGGCTGTGACCCAGACGGTTTTCCGTTTCCCGGATTATGCCGTAGCGGTTCTCCCGGAACGGGATCGGACCTGCTTGCCATGACCGGACGGTTCATCGTCGGCGTACTTCTGTTCGCCGCGTCGGCGGCAGCGGGATTTCCTGCTCTCTGCCGCCTTCACCGGAAACCTGTAAAACCCAGCCCCCTACGGCCGGAGCGGGCCCCGTACCGCCGGTACGGATCGCCGGGAGGGGAAGCCGGGCGGGGAAGCCGGGCGAGGAAAGAGGAGGGGGCGCTGGCCTTTCGGCGGCGCCGGGGCCCGGCGCCCCCGCCGACACGTAACCCGCCCCTGGTCCGGAGCCGTGCGGCGGGCCCCCGCAGGTCCGGCCGGTTTCGGCACCGGCCCGCTGGCTACCCGCTGGGGGCACCGGCGGGTATCCCGGGACGACACCACCACGACACGGCGGACCCATGACCGGCCGGACGACTGTCCCCGTCCACCCGATGATCGCGGAAGGAAGTCCCGATGGACCACGGACGCGCCCCCGTCCTCGAAGCCCTCACCGCCTACCGGCGCCGCGGCAGCCATCCGTACAGCCCGCCCGGCCACAAGGGCGGCGCCGGGGCCGACCCGCGGGTCACGGAGGTGCTGGGCGCGGGCGTCTTCGCCTCCGACGTGCTGGCCATGAACGGGCTCGACGACCGGCGGATGTCCGGGGACGTGCTGGCGGAGGCGGCCGCGCTGATGGCCGACGCCGTGCACGCCGACCACACCTTCTTCTCCACCTGCGGCAGCTCCCTGTCGGTGAAGTCCGCGATGCTCGCCGTGGCCGGGCCGCACGAGAAGCTGCTGGTGGCGCGCGACGCGCACAAGTCGGTGATCGCGGGTTTGATCATCGCGGGTATCGAGCCGGTGTGGGTGCACCCGCGGTGGGACGTCGGCCACCACCTGGCGCACCCGCCCGGGCCCGAGGAGGTCGAGGAGGCGTTCCGGCGGGCGCCGGACGCCAAGGGCATGCTGCTGGCCTCCCCCACCGCGTACGGCACCTGCGCCGACCTGCGCGGCGTCGCCGAGGTGTGCCACCGGCGCGGCAGGCCGCTGGTGGTGGACGAGGCGTGGGGCGCGCACCTGCCCTTCCACCCGGAGCTGCCGGCCTGGGCGATGGACGCGGGCGGCGACGTGTGCGTCACCTCCGTGCACAAGATGGGCGCGGGCCTGG
The DNA here is from genome assembly GCF_031932565.1 of Streptomyces sp. B1866. Classification (NCBI taxonomy): domain Bacteria; kingdom Bacillati; phylum Actinomycetota; class Actinomycetes; order Kitasatosporales; family Streptomycetaceae; genus Streptomyces; species Streptomyces sp. B1866. The sequence continues at coordinate 9,690 of NZ_JAVSCF010000095.1, read as the reverse complement.
AGCAGGGCTCGGTCTTCCACCTCCAGGGCGGCCTGGTCGACCCGGACGTGCTCAAGGCGCGCGAGGACCTGATGGGCACCACCAGCCCGTCCGTGCTGGTCTACGCGGCCCTGGACGGCTGGCGGCGGCAGATGGTCGAGCACGGGGAGAAGCTGCTGGGGCGGGCGCTGGACCTGGCTCACCGCACCCGCGAGGAGATCGCCAGGCTCGCCGGGCTGGTGCCGCTGGCCGGCGAGCTGACCGGCCCGGGCCGGGCCTTCGACCACGACCCGCTGATGGTGACCGTCGACGTGTCGGGCCTGGGCACCAGCGGCTACGCCGTCGCCGACTGGCTGCGCGCGCACCGCCAGGCCAACGTGGGCCTGGCCGACCACCGCCGCGTCGTCGCCCAGCTCACGCACGCCGACAGCGAGGAGAGCTGCGTGTACCTGCTCGACGCGCTGACGGAGGTGGTCAAGCGGCGCGAGGAGCTGCCGCCGCCCGCCCGCGTGGAGCTGCCCAGCCCCGCCGGCCTGGAGCAGGAGACGGTGATGCTGCCGCGCGACGCCTTCTTCGGGCCCGCCGAGCAGGTGCCGGTGGAGCAGGCGGTCGGCCGGGTCGCGGCCGAGATGGCCAGCCCCTACCCGCCTGGCGTGCCCGCGGTCTGCCCCGGCGAGCGGGTCAGCCGGGAGGCGGCCGACTACCTGCGCAGCGGCGTCGCGGCCGGGATGTACGTGCCGGACACCGCCGACCCGTCCCTGCGCACCCTGCGGGTGGCGGCGTGACCGCCCTCGCGGGCGTCCGGGGCCGCGCCGCGGGCACCGGGAACGCCGCCGGGCCCACCCGGGGCGTCGGCGACGCCACCACCCGCTACCCGCTGTACGGGCTGCTGCCGCTGTGGACCAGGTGCGCTCGCTGCCGCGCGGCGGCCGGGGCGACCCGGACGCCTGGCGGCTGGTGCCGCGCCGCCCGCCGCTGCCCCGCGGATACCTCGCGGCGTCCGGCGCGGCGGTCGGCGCCTGCGTGGTCCTGCCGTACGGGGAGGAGCTGCCGCGCTGCGCGCGGGCCGCGCTGCGCCGCCGCCGCGGCCGGTCCGGACGGGCCCCGGAGCGGCCGGACCGGGCCGCGGGCCGGTGGGGCGTGCGGGAGACCGCGGGCCCCGCGCGGGACGGCGGCCCGGACGGGACCGGCGGGCGGCCGCCGCGGTGGACCAGAACCCGATTCCACCTCCGATCGATAAGGACGTGAGCACCATGAAGGTCGCTTTCCTCCTCGCGCCGGAAGGCGTCGAGCAGATCGAGCTGACCGACCCCTGGCAGGCCGCCGCGGACGCGGGCCACACGCTGCGCCTGGTGTCCACCAGACCGGGCCGCGTCCAGGCGTTCCACCACCTGGACAAGGCCGACACCTTCGGCGTCGACCAGGTGGTGGCGGACGCGCGCGTGGACGAGTACGGCGCCCTCGTCCTGCCCGGCGGGGTGGCCAACCCCGACGCGCTGCGGACGGACGAGAAGGCCGTCGCCTTCGCCAGGGGTTTCTTCGACGCGGGCAAGCCGGTCGCGGCGATCTGCCACGCGCCGTGGACGCTGGTGGAGGCCGACGTGCTGCGCGGCCGCACCCTGACCTCCTGGCCGAGCCTGCGCACGGACATCCGCAACGCGGGCGGCCGGTGGGTGGACGAGCAGGTCACCGTCTGCCGCGGCGGCCCCAGCACGCTGGTCACCAGCCGGCGGCCGGACGACCTGAAGGCGTTCTGCGAGGCGTTCCTCGACGAGTTCGCCGCGTACGCCGACCGGGCCGGATCCGCCGGCTCCTGAAGGCTCCCGAAGATCCCTGAAGGCTCCTGACGGAAGGGCACGGCGCCATGACCGACCACAAGCAGCGGCAGCGCGAGGCCTACCGGGCCGCCGACCCGGCTGAGGGCCCGCTGACCACCGACCAGGGCGTGGTGGTGGACCACACCGACGACTCGCTGACGGCCGGGGAGCGCGGCCCCACCCTGATGGAGGACTTCCACTTCCGCGAGAAGCTGACGCACTTCGACCACGAGCGCATCCCCGAGCGGGTGGTGCACGCGCGCGGCGCGGGCGCCTACGGCTATTTCGAGCCGTACGAGTCCTGCGCGGAGTTCACCCGGGCGGCCTTCCTCCAGGACCCGTCCGTGCGCACGCCGGTGTTCGTGCGGTTCTCCACCGTGCAGGGCCCGCGCGGCTCGGCCGACACGGTGCGGGACGTACGCGGCTTCGCGACCAAGTTCTACACCTCGCAAGGCAACTTCGACCTGGTCGGCAACAACATGCCGGTGTTCTTCATCCAGGACGGCATCAAGTTCCCCGATTTCGTGCACGCCCTCAAGCCGGAGCCGCACAACGAGATCCCCACGGGCGCGTCCGCGCACGACACCCTGTGGGACTTCGCCTCGCTCCAGCCGGAGACCACGCACATGATGATGTGGCTGATGTCGGACCGGGCGATCCCGCGCAGCTACCGCATGATGCAGGGCTTCGGCGTGCACACCTTCCGGTTCGTCGCCGCCGACGGGCACGGCACGTTCGTGAAGTTCCACTGGAAGCCGAAGCTGGGCGTGCACTCCCTGGTGTGGGACGAGGCCCAGGAGTGCGGGGGCCGGGATCCGGACTTCAACCGCCGCGACCTGTGGGACGCGATCGAAGCGGGCGAGTACCCGGAGTACGAGCTGGGCGTGCAGCTCGTACCGGAGGAGGACGAGTTCGCGTTCGACTTCGACCTGCTGGACGCCACGAAGCTCATCCCGGAGGAGCGGGTGCCGGTGCGGCCCGTCGGCCGGATGGTGCTCGACCGCAACCCGGAGAACTTCTTCGCCGAGACCGAGCAGGTCGCCTTCCACCTCGGCAACGCCGTCCCGGGCATCGACTTCACCAACGACCCGCTGCTCCAGGCCCGGCTCTTCTCCTACCTGGACACGCAGCTGATCCGGCTGGGCGGGCCCAACTTCGCCCAGCTCCCGGTCAACCGCCCGGTCGTCCCGGTGCGCACCAACCAGCGCGACGGCTACCACCAGACGGCGATCCACACCGGCACCAGCTATACGCCCAACTCGGTGGGCGGCGGCTGCCCGGTGATCGCGGGCGCGGACGGGTACGCCTTCAGCCACTACGCCGAGCGCGTCGACGGCGCCACGATCCGCCGCCGCAGCCCCAGCTTCGACGACCACTACACCCAGGCCGCGCTGTTCTGGCACAGCATGAGCGACTGGGAGCGGCGGCACATCGTGGACGCCTTCCGCTTCGAGCTGGGCCGGGTGACCTCGGTGGCCGTACGCGAGCGCATGGCCGGCAACCTCGCCGAGGTCGACCACGACCTGTCGGCGGCGGTGGCCGAGGGCATCGGCGTGCCCGTGCCCCCGCACCCGGGCGCCCAGCCGCCGCGCACCGCCTCGCCCGCGCTGAGCATCGCGAACCTGCGCGGCGACGGCTCCGTGCGCACCCGGCAGGTGGCGGCGCTCGTGTGCGACGGCGTGGACGCGCAGGCCCTCACCCAGGTGCGGGAGGAACTGGCCGCGGCCGGCGCGGTGGTGGAGGCGCTGGCCGCGCACGACGGCAAGGTGACCGGCAGCGACGGCAACGGCTACGTGGTGGACCGCGCGCTGCCCACGGTGGCCTCGGTGCTGTACGACGCGGTGCTGCTGCCCGGCGGCCCGGTCGGCACCCCGAAGCTCGCGGGCGAGGACGCGCCGATGCGGTTCCTGCGCGGCGCCTACCGGCACGGCAAGGCGATCGGAGCGCTCGGCTCGGGCGTGGGGATGGTGGTGGCGCTGGGGCCGCAGGGGCTGCGCGTCTCCTCCGAGTACGGCAGCGTGTGCTCCGACCAGGGCGTGGTCACGGCGACCGCGACCGGCCCGGCGAGCGAGGAGTTCACGCGCGAGTTCCTCCAGGCGATCGCCGCGCACCGGCACTGGGGCCGCCCGGCGACGCGCTGCTGAGGCGGGGCCCGGGCTCCCGGCGGGCCCGGGGCGCCGCCGCCCGTCTCCTCGCGTACGCCGCGTCCTCACGTCGCGCGCGGCGTACGCGAGCCGGCGCCGTACCGGCCCGTACGGCCCGTACGGAGCGACGGGCGGGAGCCGGCGCCGTACAGGCGGCCCGGCGGCCGACGACCGGCGGGCGGCCGGGCGGCGAATCCGTGCCCGCCCGGCGAGACGAGGGCGACGAACCCGTGCCCCGCCGCGACGTACGCGACGGGGCACGGATCCGCGGGTGCGGGACCGGAGCGCGGACCCCTGATCTCCCGCGTCCGGTCCCGTCCTCACTCCCTGTTTCGGCCGCTCGGCCGACGCCCGGGTCCCCCCAGGCCCGGCGGCCAAACCGCGCGGCCCGGCGGGGCCGTCCCGGGGCAGGCCCGCGCGGCCCGTGTCGGATCGGTCCGACCGGGTACACGAGCGGCACGAACACCCCGGATCACCCGGGAGGGAACGCATGTACCTCGGATTCCTCAATCCGCTCTTCGACAGGCCCGGCCCCTGGGCCTCGGTCTACTTCGGCACCGCGCGCACCGACCAGGCCGCGGCCGGGGAGCAGGAGCTGGCCGCCCGCGACGCCTGCCGGCGCCTCGCCGGGCGGGGCGCCGACCAGGACACCTGCCAGGCCGTCTACGACGAGCTGCACGGGCTGCCGCGCGCCGGGGAGCCCTTCGGCAGAGCGGTCTTCGCCACCCACGGCAGGGTGGTGCTCGACCCGCCGCTGACCATGCCGCCGCCGCGCGCGGAGGTGTCCTGGGGGGCGCTGCCGCACGCGGCCCCGCTGCTGGACCTGGCCGACGACACGCCGTCGTGCCTGGTGGCGTACATCGACCGGCAGGGCGCGGACTTCGAGCTGCGCGACGCCCGGCGCAGCAGGCCGGCCGGGCAGGTGCACGCCGAAAGCTGGCCGGTGCACCGCACCACCACCGCCGACTGGTCCGAACGGCACTTCCAGCTCAAGACCGAGAACGTGTGGGACCGCAACGCCGCCGCCATCGCCGACGCGCTGGCCGCCCGCCACGAGGAGCTGGGCACGGACGTGGTGGTGCTGGCCGGCGACGCGCGCGAGCGGCGCGCGGTGCGCGAGCGGCTGCCGAGCACCGTGCGCACGGTGGCCGTGGAGTCCGCGCACGGCGGCCGCGCGCCGGGCGCCGACCGCGGCGCACGGCTGCTGGACGGCGAAGTGCAGGAGGCCCGTGCGGCGCGCGCCCGGCGGCACACCGAGGAGGTGCTGGAGCGGTTCCGGGCCGGCCGGGTGCCCGCCGGCGGCCGGGCAGGGGCGGCGGAGGGCGTCCCCGCCCTGGTCGAGGCCGCCCGCGAGCACCGCATCGACGCGCTGCTGGTGTGGCCGGAGGGCCCGGACGTGCACCGCCAGGTGTGGGTGGGCGCCGAGCCCGACCAGCTCGCGGTGCGCCGCGGCGACGTGCGCTACCTCGGCGACCCGCGCCCGGTTCCGGCCGAGGCCGAGGACGCGCTGATCCGCTCGGCGGCCGCCACCGGCGCCGAGGTGCTGGCCGTGCACCCCGGTCCCGGCCGCGAGACGCGCGACGCGCCCGCGGGCGGCCTCGGCGCCGTACTGCGCTGGCCGTGACCGGGCGACGCGCGCGCCGGGCCCGTACGGCGGCGATCCATACGGCCGCAGCGCGGGGCGGCCCCGGCGGACGGGCTCGGACCGACAGGACGACCGAACACCGCGCACAGGCGGAAGCACAGGCAGAAGCGGAAGCACAGGCAGAAGGGGACGACATGCAGCGAGGCAGCGACCGGATGAGCCCGCACCGGGACGACGAGATGAAGCGGGAGTTGCAGGGGCTGCTGCGCTCCGGCCACCCCACCCGCGTCGAGGAGTGGCACGACCCGGAGCCGGCCGCCGACGACGACCCGGAGCTCCACACCCCCCGGGTGCCCGCCGCGGGCGGGGGCGCGGACCCGCTGGCCTACGAGCTGGCGCGGCACGTGGGGCGCAGGCCCTTCCCCGCCCGCCGCGGCACGCTGCTACGCGCCCTGCACGAGCACCACGCCCCGGACCGGCTGGTCGACCTGGTCAAGGAGCTGCCGCCGGACGTGACGTACGGCAGCGTGCACGAGGTCGCCGACGACCTGCGGGGCGGCGCATAGCCGGTGCCCGGGCGGGGTACGCGGCAGCCCACGGCGCTGAAGGAGGCGAAGCAGATGGCTCAGTACGTCAGAGACGTCATGACGCCGACCGTCACCGCGGTCCGGCCGGACGCCTCGCTGGTCGAAGCGGCCCAGCTGATGCGCGCGCAGGACATCGGCGACGTGCTGGTGGCCCAGGACGGCGCGCTGGTCGGCGTGCTCACCGACCGGGACATCACGCTGCGCGCGGTCGCCGAGGGGGTGGACCCGCTGACCGTGAGCTGCCAGGCGGTGTGCACCCCGGACCCGGTCACGGTCGGCCCGGACGAGGAGATCGCCGAGGCGGTCACCCTGATGCGCCGCTACGCGGTGCGGCGGCTGCCGGTGGTGGCCGGCGGCCGGCCGCTGGGCATCGTGAGCCTCGGCGACCTGGCGCAGGAGCGCGACCCGGGCTCGGCGCTCGCGGACATCAGCCGGGCCGCCCCGGACACCTGGCCGGGCGTGGCCCCCGCCTGACGCCCTGCTGCCGTGACCGGGGCGGGCGGCTGCTCGTACGGGCGCGTCAGGCGACCACGGCCGGGTGCCGGACGACCGCGTTGAACAGGTAGCCCTGCGTGTTGTACACGGCGCGGTCGGGCTGGGTGTTGCCCGCCGCGTCGGTGGCGCGCGCCAGCAGCTCGACGGGGCCGGGGGCGGTCGGCCGCCACTCCAGGCTCCAGCGGACCCAGCTGTCCGGGCGCGGCAGGTCGCGCAGGCGCGCGGGCCGCCAGTGGGCGCCGCGGTCCGTGCTGACCTCCACGTGCCGCACGGGCGCGGCGCCGGACCAGGAGCGGCCGGTGAGGTGGTGGACGCGGCCGGCGGCGAAGGTGGCGCGGGGTCGGCTTGACGATGCCGGTCCCCGCGTCCGTGGCGGTGTTTGCGGCCGTCCCGGCGGCGGGGGACGCGGCTCGGGCGCGGACCGGGCGGGCCAGCGCGGCGGCGGGCGCGGCGGCCAGCGACGTGGCGGCCAGCAGCCGCAGCAGGTGGCGCCGGTCGACGCCGTCGGCCCGGGCCTCGCCGCGCAGCCACTGGGCCTGTCGGCGGCGGTCGTAGGCGGCCTCCTCGCCGGGCGGGCCGGCCGGGGAAGGCGGGGTGGCGGGGCTGGGCGGCTGGCTCATCGGCTGACTCCTGGGAGTGGGTGCGCGGGTGGCACGGGTGGCGCGCGCGTGCGGGCGCGGCCGGAAGGCGGGAGGCGGCGGCCGGGGCCGCCGGGGCCGCCGGGGCCTTAGGGGCGTCGGCGCGCGGTCGGCGCCGGAGCAGGGAGAAGGGACGTCAGCGACAACAGAGGCGGCGACAGCGGCGCGGCGCGGGGCGCGTGGGGCGGCGGCGCGCGGCGGTCGGGGCGGTCGCATCGGTCACGTCGGCAGCGTACGCCACGCCCTGATCGCATCATGAGACGCCACTCTCGACATGTGAGAAGCGCGCGTACGGTGGCGGGTAGGTCGGCCGCCTTACGGCCGTCACCGAGGGGAGCTTCGCCATGCCCAGGGACACCGCCGTCTACCCGCACGGCCACCACGAGTCGGTGCTGCGCTCGCACACCTGGCGCACCGCCGCCAACTCCGCCGGCTACCTGATCGGACACCTGCGTCCGCACATGGACGTGCTCGACGTCGGCTGCGGGCCGGGCACGATCACCGCGGACCTGGCGGAGCTGGTCCCCGACGGCCGGGTCACCGCCGTCGACTCCGCGCCGGAGATCCTGGACCGGGCGCGCGCGGTGGCGGCCGGGCGCGGCCTGGCCAACGTCCGCTTCGCGGTCGCCGACGTCCACGAACTGGACTACCCGGACGACTCCTTCTGCGTGGTGCACGCCCATCAGGTGCTCCAGCACGTCGGCGACCCGGTGCGGGCGCTGCGCGAGATGCGCCGGGTGTGCAGGCCGGGCGGCCTGGTCGCGGCGCGCGACGCGGACTACGCGGCCATGACCTGGTACCCGGCGGTGCCGGGCCTGTCCGACTGGGCGGCGCTGTACCAGCGGGTGGCGCGGGCGGGCGGCGGCGAGCCGGACGCGGGCCGCAGGCTGCTGTCCTGGGCGCGCCGCGCGGGCTTCACCGACGTCACCGCGACCACCACCGCCTGGTGCTTCGCCACCCCACAGGAGCGGGAGTGGTGGAGCGGCCTGTGGGCCGAGCGGACCGTGGCGTCCGCGTACGCGCGCCTGGCGGTGGACGGCGGCCACGCCACCGAGGACGACCTGCGGCGGATCGCGGACGCGTGGCGGGAGTGGGGGCGGCGGGAGGACGGCTGGTTCGCCGTGCTGCACGGCGAGGTCCTGTGCCGGACCTGACGGCGCCTCAGGCGAGGATCCGGTGCGTACCGCCCGGGCGGCCGGCCGTCCGTGGGGACGCGCCGCCGCGTCCCAACTAGGCTCGTCCGCATGGACATTCTGGGAACCTCACTGCGGGTGTGCGTACGGGATCTGGACGAGGCGGTCGCCGTCTACGAGCGGCTGACCGGGGAGCGGGCGCAGCGCTTCCGCAACGGCGCCGTCTCGGTCGCGGCGGTGGGCTGCTTCTTCCTGATGAGCGGCCCCGAGTCGGAGCTGTCCATCTTGAGCAGGATCACCGCGACGATCGCGGTGAAGGACGTGGACCAGGCGGTGGCCGACCTCACGGCGGTCGGCGCGCAGATCGTCGCGGGCCCGCTGCCCACACCGATCGGCCGCAACGTGATCGCCCGCCACCCGGACGGCTCGGTCTTCGAGTACGCCGACCGGAACGGACCCGGCGGGCGGTGACCCGCCGGGCCGCGGCGCGCCCGTGATCCGGCCGTCCCGGCCGGGGCGGACGTCCGCGGCCCCGGTCTCGGCGTGCACCGGCGCCGGCCCGACTGCCTCGGGGGCGCCGGCCCCAGGGCCCGACCGGCGGCGACGGGCCGGGACTCCTCGCGACCCGTGGCGCACGCCGGGCCGCAGTCTCATACGGCGCTGAACCGGCCCCGCCCGGCGCGGGCGGGCGGAGCCCCGAACGGCCTGGGACGCGCTCGCTCAGAGCGCGGCACCACGGGCGCGACCGCCGCGTGGCCGGCGGAAGCGGCCGCTCCCGCCGGCCACCCCGGAATCCGGCGCAGGCCCCGGCCTGACCGGCACTGGCAGGGCGCTCCGGCCGGGCTCCCGCGGCGCGGGTCGGGCGGGGCCGGTTCAGCGCCGGAATGCCTCGGGCCGGAGGCGACGCCCCGCCCGAGGCCCGGGCCCGGCGGGGCGCGCGGCGCCGCTTCGCGCAGGGCCCACCTCGCGGCCGCCCGAGGCCGACCCGGTACGGCCCGGACCCGCGACCGGCGGCCCGGCGGCACACCGTGCGGCGGCGGGGCGCCGCGTACCGCCGGGCAGCGGCGCGGCCCGGCTACGCCTCGTAGCCCTCCGGCAGCGGGTGCTCGGCGCGGGCCCGGCGCCGTACGTCCTCGGTCACCGGGCCGTCGCCCGCGACCAGCCGCTCCGCGACCGCGAACCAGGTCGCCGCCGGCTCCTCCTCCCCCGGCCGCAGGTCGGGCACCTCGACGCCCTCGTCGAGGACGGCCCGCGCCGCCGCCGCGTCGCCCTGGGCCAGCAGCACCCGCGCCCGCAGCAGGCGCAGGCGGCC
>NZ_JAVSCF010000094.1:0-21914 GCF_031932565.1 Streptomyces sp. B1866 | reverse complement strand
CGGGCGGCGGGTCGGCCTCGGTGCCGCCCGGCGCGGGAGGGCCGCCCACCGCGCGGGCGGCTGCGCCGGGGCGGCCCCGCCGGCCGCTAAGCGGACGGCGCGGTTCCCTCCACCAGCTCGGCGACCTGGGCGCGGGTCTGGTCGAGGTCCGCGTCCCGCAGCAGGCAGGTCAGGCGGGCGGTGCACACCCGGCGGCCCCGCTCGTCGGTGATCACCGTCTCGTACGTGGCCGTGGCCCGGCCCCGGTGCAGCGGCCGCGCCACCCCGGTGACCAGGCCGGCGCGCACCCCGCTGTGGTGCGTGCAGTTCAGGTCCACGCCGACCGCGATCCGGTGCGGGCCGGCGTGCAGCATGGACCCCACCGATCCGAGGGTCTCGGCGAGCACCGCCGACGCGCCGCCGTGCAGCAGGCCGTACGGCTGCGTGTTGCCCTCGACGGGCAGCGTGCCGGTCACCTGCTCGGGCGAGGCCTCCACGATCCGCAGGCCCATCCGCGAGCCGAGGTGCCCGGCTGAGAACAGGGCCCGCAGGTCCACGCCCAGCCGGGCGTACTCGTCGATGATCTCCTGCGGGAAGCGGGTGGGGGGCTGCTCGCCCATGGGGCCTGCCGATCGTCGCCGTGCGGGGTGTCCTGCCCGTCCTATCAGCAGGGCCCGCCCGGCGCTGTGACGCCGGTCTCGCCCCGCCGGCCGGCCGGCGGGGCGGCCCTGTCCGGCGGCGGCGTCTCCTCCAGGCGCACCACGAGCGACTTGCTCGTGGGCGTGTTGCTGACGTCGGCGGTGGCGTCGAGCGGCACCAGGACGTTGGTCTCCGGGAAGTAGGCGGCGGCGCAGCCGCGCGCGGTGGGGTAGTGGACGACCCGGAAGCCGCTCGCGCGGCGCTCGGTCCCGTCGGTCCACTCGCTGACCAGGTCGGCGTAGGAGCCGTCGGGGAAGCCCAGCGCGCGGGCGTCGTCCGGGTGCACGAGCACCACGCGGCGGCCGCCGCGGATGCCGCGGTAGCGGTCGTCCAGGCCGTAGACCGTGGTGTTGTACTGGTCGTGGGAGCGCAGAGTCTGCAACAGCAGCCGCCCCGGCGGCACCCGCGGCCAGGTCACCGGCCCCGCGGTGAACCGGGCCCGGCCCGTTGCGGTGGGGAAGCGGCGCTCGTCGCGCGGGGCGTGCGGCAGCGTGAACCCTCCCGGCCGGCTCACCCGCGCGTTGAAGTCCTCGAAGCCCGGCACGACGGCCGCGATGCGCTCGCGCACCGCCCCGTAGTCCCGCTCGAACTCCTCCCAGGGCGTGCGGCTGCCGGGGCCCAGGACGCGCCGGGCCAGCCGGCAGACGATGGCGGGCTCGGACAGCAGCAGCGGCCCGGCGGGCTCCAGCCGCCCCCGGGAGGCGTGCACCATGCCCATGGAGTCCTCGACGGTCACGAACTGCGGCGCGCCCGGCCCGCGCCCGTCCGGGTCCGCCGGCACGTCCCGCTCGGTGCGGCCCAGCGTGGGCAGGATCAGCGCCCGGGCGCCGGTGACCACGTGCGACCGGTTGAGCTTGGTGGACACGTGCACGGTCAGCCGCGCGCGGCGCATCGCGGCCTCGGTCACCTCCGTGTCCGGAGAGGCGGCGACGAAGTTGCCGCCCATGGCGAAGAAGACCTTCGCCCGCCCCTCGCGCAGGGCCTGGATGGCCCGCACCACGTCCCACCCCGGCGCGCGCGGCGGGGCGAACCCGAACTCGCGCTCCAGCGCGTCCAGGAACGCCGCGGCGGGCCGCTCCACGATGCCCATGGTGCGGTCGCCCTGCACGTTGCTGTGCCCGCGCACCGGGCACACCCCGGCCCCGGGGCGGCCGATGTCGCCCCGCAGCAGCAGGAAGTTGACCACCTCCTTGATGGTGGCCACGGCGTGCCGGTGCTGGGTCAGGCCCATCGCCCAGCAGACGATCACCCGCCGCGCGTCCAGGACCATGGCCAGCGCCCGCTCGACCGCCTCGCGCGGCAGGCCGGTGGCGGCCTCGACCTCCTCCCAGCCGGTGGCGCGCGCGGCGGCGGCGTACTCGGCGAAGCCCTCGGTGTGCGCGCGGACGAACTCCTCGTCCACCGCGCCGGCGCGCAGCACGCCCTGGCCGAGCGCGCGGAAGAGAGCCTGGTCGCCGCCCAGCCGGATCTGCAGGAACAGGTCGGTCAGCGGCACGCCGCCGCCCGCCAGGCCGCGCGCGGTCTGCGGGTTCTTGAACCGCTCCATGCCCGCCTCGGGCAGCGGGTTGACGGTGATGATCCGCGCGCCGTTCGCCTTCGCCCGCTCCAGGGCGGTCAGCATGCGCGGGTGGTTGGTGCCCGGGTTCTGCCCGGCCACGATGATCAGGTCGGCCTGGTACAGGTCGTCGAGCAGCACGCTGCCCTTGCCCACGCCGAGGGTCTCGGTGAGCGCGGCGCCGGAGGACTCGTGGCACAGGTTGGAGCAGTCCGGCAGGTTGTTCGTGCCGAACTCGCGGGCGAAGAGCTGGTAGAGGAACGCCGCCTCGTTGCTCGTGCGCCCCGAGGTGTAGAAGACGGCCTCGTCGGGCGAGCCGAGGGCGCGCAGCTCCTCGGCGACGATGTCGAAGGCCTGGTCCCACGACACCGGCTCGTACCGGGAGGCGCCCGGCGCCAGGTACATCGGGTGGGTCAGCCTGCCCTGCTGGCCCAGCCAGTACCCGCTGCGGCCGGCGAGGGAGGCCACCGGGTGGGCGGCGAAGAACGCGGGCGTGACGCGGCGCAGCGTCGCCTCCTCGGCGACGGCCTTGGCGCCGTTCTCGCAGAACTCGGCGCGGTGGCGGGCGTCCGGCTCGGGCCAGGCGCAGCCCGGGCAGTCGAAGCCGTCCTTCTGGTTGACCCGCAGCAGGGTGAGCGCGGTGCGGCGCACGCCCATCTGCCGCCGGGCCACCCGCAGCGAGTGGCCGACGGCGGGCAGCCCCACGGCGGCGTGCCGCGGGGGTGAGACCTCCGGCGCGTCCTGCACCGGGTCGTCCGCGGGCGGCTCGGCGGCCATGTCGCTCCCCTCTCGCCGTGCTGCTTCCTGCACGCTGCTTCCTGCTCGGCCTTCCGGCGCGGCGGGCGGCCGCCCTTCCGTCCGGAGGGCAGGCGCTCCGCGCACCGTCGTTCCCGATCGTGCCACGGGGCACTGACAACCGTCCCCCGCCGGCGCCGCGTGGCGCGGACGAGGACGCCGCGGCACCGGCGCGGGACGGCGTTGTCAGTGGCGCGTGGCAGGATCGGGGGCGTGGCAGAGAACGCATCGAAGACGACAGCGGCGGACGCCCCCGCCGGCCCGCGGACAGATCGCCCCCGCCTGCTCCTGCTCGACGGGCACTCCCTGGCCTACCGGGCGTTCTTCGCGCTGCCCGCGGAGAACTTCAGCACCACCACCGGCCAGCCGACCAACGCGATCTACGGCTTCGCCTCGATGCTGGCCAACACGCTCCGTGACGAGCGGCCCACCCACCTCGCGGTCGCCTTCGACGTCTCGCGCCAGACCTGGCGCTCGGAGCAGTTCGCGGAGTACAAGGCCAACCGCACCTCCGCGCCCGACGAGTTCAGGGGCCAGGTCGAGCTGATCGGCGAGTTGCTGGACGCCATGCGCGTCCACCGGTGCGCCATCCCGGGGTACGAGGCCGACGACATCATCGCCACCCTCGCCACGCAGGCGGCCGCGCAGGGCTTCGAGGTGCTGATCGTCACCGGCGACCGCGACTGCCTCCAGCTGGTCACCGACGACGTCACCGTGCTGTACCCGACCAAGGGCGTCTCCGAGCTGACCCGGTTCACCCCGGAGAAGGTCACGGAGAAGTACGGGCTGTCACCCGCCCAGTACCCGGACTTCGCCGCGCTGCGCGGCGACCCGTCGGACAACCTCCCGGGCATTCCCGGTGTCGGGGAGAAGACCGCCACGAAGTGGATCACCCAGTTCGGCTCGCTGGCCGAGCTGGCGGAGCGGGCCGAAGAGATCAAAACCAAGGCCGGGCAGAACCTCCGCGACCACCTGGAGGCGGTCAGGCTCAACCGCCGCCTGACCGAGCTGGTGCGCGACGTGGAGCTGCCGTCCGGCCCGGAGGGGCTCGCCCGCGAGCCGTACGACCGCGAGGCGCTGGCCGTCGTGCTCGACGCGCTGGAGTTCCGCAACCCCAACTTCCGCGAGCGGCTGCTGGCCGCCGACCCGGGCGCGGCCGTGGAGGAGGCGGCCGCCGCCGCACCCGGCGTCGGCGTGGACGGCGTCCGGCTGGCGGCGGGCGAGCTGGCCGCCTGGCTGGAGCGGCACGGCGCCGCGCCGCTCGGCGTGGCCACCGTCGACACCTGGGCGCTGGGCAGCGGAAGCGTCACCGAGATCGCGCTGGCCGCCGGGGACGGCCCCGCCGCCTGCTTCGACCCCGCCGAGCTGGACGAGGCCGACGAGCGGGCGTTCGCCGGCTGGATCGCGGACCCCGGCCGGCCCAAGGTGATGCACGACGCCAAGCGCGTCATGCGGGTCTTCGCCGAGCACGGCTGGTCCGTCGCGGGCGTGCGCATGGACACCGCGCTCGCCGCCTACCTGGTCAAGCCCGGCCGCCGCTCCTTCGCGCTGGACGCCCTGTCGGTGGAGTACCTCGGCCGCGAGCTGGCCCCGGCCGCGGCCGCCGACGGCGGGCAGCTGGCGTTCGGCACCGACGAGGCCGCCGAGCGGGACGCCCTGATGATCCAGGCCCGTACGATCCTGGACCTCGGCGAGGAGTTCGGCGGCCGGCTGGCTGAGGTGGGCGCCGCGGAGCTGCTGCACGAGGTGGAGCTGCCCACGTCCGCGCTGCTGGCCCGCATGGAGCGGGCGGGCATCGCCGCGGACCGCGGCTGGCTGGACCGCATGGAGCAGCAGTTCGCCGCCGCCGTGCAGCACGCCGTGAAGGAGGCCCACGAGGCGGTGGGCCACGAGTTCAACCTGGGCTCGCCCAAGCAGCTCCAGGAGGTGCTGTTCGGCGAGCTGGCCCTGCCGCGCACCAAGCGGACCAAGACCGGGTACACCACCGACGCGGACGCGCTGGCCTGGCTCGCCACCCAGACCGACCACGAGCTGCCGGTCATCATGCTGCGCCACCGCGAGCAGGCCCGGCTGCGCTCCACCGTGGAGGGCCTGGTCAAGACCGTCGCCCCGGGCGGCCGCATCCACACCACCTTCAACCAGACCGTGGCGGCCACCGGCCGGCTGTCGTCCACCGACCCCAACCTGCAGAACATCCCGGTGCGCACCGACGAGGGCCGGGCCATCCGGCGCGGCTTCGTGGTCGGCGCGGGCTACGAGTCGCTGATGACCGCCGACTACAGCCAGATCGAGCTGCGCGTCATGGCCCACCTGTCGGACGACGACGGCCTGATCGAGGCGTTCACCTCCGGGGAGGACCTGCACACCACCGTCGCCTCCCAGGTCTTCGCCGTCCCCAAGACGGCGGTCGACCCGGAGATGCGCCGCAAGATCAAGGCCATGTCGTACGGCCTTGCCTACGGGCTGTCGGCGTTCGGCCTCTCCCAGCAGCTGGGCATCACACCCGACGATGCGCGCAAGCTGATGGAGAACTTCTTCCTGCGCTTCGGCGGCGTGCGCGACTACCTTCAGCGCGTCGTGGAGGACGCGCGCGCCTCCGGCTACACCGAGACCATGCTGGGCCGCCGTCGCTACCTGCCCGACCTCAACAGCGACAACCGCCAGCGCCGCGAGATGGCCGAGCGCATGGCGCTCAACGCTCCGATCCAGGGCACCGCGGCGGACATCGTCAAGATCGCGATGCTGCGGGTGGACCGCGCGCTCACCGAGGAGCGGCTGTCCTCCCGGATGCTGCTGCAGGTGCACGACGAGATCGTGCTGGAGGTGGCCCCGGGCGAGCGCGAGCGCGTCGAGGCCCTGGTACGGCGCGAGATGTCGGGCGCCTTCCACCTCCGTGCGCCGCTTGACGTGTCGGTCGGCGTCGGTGCCGACTGGGAGTCGGCCGCCCACTGAGGCCGCGTCCCGAGGCCGGTCCGGCACCCGGGCCGGCCCCGGCACCCGAGGCCGCCCGCAGTCGTCCCTGGCCACACGTCGACATGGCGACCCGCGCCGTGGAAATTCCGGAAAGGTGCCGCATGAACGGGTGACCGAGGGTCAGAAGTTACCGTACTGTCAACCAGGTTGGCGCGTGGCGGGAGCGCGCCCGGTCATACGGGAGGGACTTCGGATGGCACCGCGCATCGGTCGGCGGCTGCGCAGAGGAGCGGCCACGACGGCGGTGGCGGCAGCGGCGATGGCCGCTCTGACCGCCTCCCAGGCGCCCGGATTCGGCGGGGGGCGCCAGGACGGCAAGCACGCCGAGGCGACGCCCCCTCCGGACTCCACCATCAACGGCGGTTCCAGCTACTACACCGACCTGCCCCCCCTGAGCACCCCGGGCAAGCCGGAGGACCACCCGGGCCAGAACCCGGGACCCGGGGACGCCCACCCCACCGAAGCCGGCATCCCGGCCTCCGTCCTCGACGCGTACAAGAAGGCCGAGTCCGCCCTCCGGGAGACCCACCCCGGCTGCAACCTGCCCTGGCAGCTGCTGGCCGCCATCGGCCGCGTGGAGTCCGGCCAGGCGCGCGGCGGCGCGGTCGACGCCCACGGCACCACCGTCAAGCCCATCCTCGGCCCCGTCCTCGACGGCAACGGCTTCGCGCGCATCACCGACACCGACGGCGGCGCCTACGACGGCGACACCGTCCACGACCGCGCCGTCGGCCCGATGCAGTTCATCCCCTCCACCTGGGCCAACTGGGGCGCGGACGGCAACGGCGACGGCAGGCGGGACCCCAACAACATCTACGACGCCGCGCTTGCCGCGGGCCACTACCTGTGCGCCGGGGGCCGCGACCTGTCCAGCCAGGCCGACCTGGAGCGTTCCATCCTCGGCTACAACCACTCGCAGGAGTACCTGCGCACGGTCCTGGCCTGGTTCGAGTTCTACCGGAAGGGCACCTACGAGGTTCCCGACGGCACCGGCACGGTGCCCTCCGGCCCGGGCCCCGGCGACGGCCGCACCAACGGCTCCCCGCCCGCGCACACCCCCGCCCCCGGCGGCACGCGGCCCGGCGACCGCCCCGGTCCCGGCCGGCCCTCGCCGGGCGACCCGGGCCCCAGCCCCTCCCCGGCCGGACCCGCCGCCCGCCTCGCGAGCACCGGCGGCACCGACCTGACGGCCACGGCGGGCGGCACGTTCACCCGGACGCCCCGGATCCGCGCGGTGGCCGCCGACGGCCGGCCGGTCTCGGGCGTGCGGGTGCGGTTCGAGATCCGCGGCGACACCCAGGCCCGCTTCCCCGGCGACACGCTGCGGGCCACCGTCGTCACGGGCAGCGACGGCACCGCCGCCGCCCCGGCGTTCGCGGCGGGGGAGCAGCCGGGCACGTTCCTGCTGCGCGCCTCGGCCATGGACCGCGACCTGCCGCCCGTCGACTTCACCGGCACGGTCCGCGCCCGCCCCGCCGACGCCCTGGCCCGCACCGACGACCGGGCCCTCACGGCCGAGGCCGGCGGCGCCTTCGCCGACCAGGTCACCGTCCGGGCCACCTACCACGGCGAGCCCGCGCCGGGCGTGGCGGTCACGGCCACCATGGTCACCTCCGGGGGCCAGCCGAACGACCTGGGCCCGTACTTCAAGGACGCGCAGGGCGCGCCGGTGCGCAGCCTGGCCCTGAAGACGGACGCCGAGGGGCGGCTCGCCCTCCCGCAGATCTTCGCCGACGACAACCCGGGCACGTACCTGCTGCGCCTGACCACCGCCGACGGCGGGTCGGTGACGGTCGAGCTGACGGTCACCGCGCCGCCGTCCCCGTCCCCGTCCGCCAGCTCCGCGCCGGCCACCGCGCCCGCGCCGGCCTCGCAGAGCCCGGCGCGGTAGCACCGGGCTCCGGCCGGCCGGTCACGCCCGTCCGCCCTCCCGGCCCGCACGGCGCGGGCCGGGAGGGCAGGGCCGCCTCAGGCCCGCTCGCACACGAAGATCGCCGTGCCCGGGATGAGACCGCCGCGCAGCGGGGACCAGCCGCCCCACTCCTCGCGGTTCCACTCGGGCCACTCCGGCTCCACCAGGTCGACCAGCCGGAAGCCCCCGGCCACCACGTCGCGCACCCGGTCGCCCAGCGTCCTGTGGTGCTCCACGTAGACGGCGCGGCCCGCCGCGTCCTGCTCCACGTACGGCGTGCGGTCGAAGTACGAGGCGGCGACCGTCAGCCCCTCCGGCCCCGGCTCGTCGGGGAACGCCCACCGCAGCGGGTGCGTCACCGAGAAGACCCAGCGCCCGCCCGGCCGCAGCACCCGGTGCACCTCCCGCATCACCCGCACCGGCTCGGCGACGAACGGCAGCGCCCCGTACGCCGAACACGCCAGGTCGAACGACGCCTCCCGGAACGGCAGCGCGGTGGCGTCGGCCTGCACCAGCCGCACCGGCTCCGGCGCCGCCCCGCCCCGCCCGTGGCCCCCGCCCGGGCTGCCGTCGCGCGGCCCGGCGTCGATGCGCCGCGCGTGCCGCAGCTGCCGGTGCGAGAGGTCGAGCGCCACCGGCCGGGCGCCCTGCGCGGCCAGCCAGCGCGAGCACTGCGCCGCGCCCGCCCCGACCTCCAGCACCGCCAGGCCGCGCAGCCGCGCTCGCGGGCCCAGCAGACCGGCGTCCGCCTCGTCCAGGCCCTCCGGGCCCCACACGAACCGGGCGTCGCCCAGGAATCCGCCGTGCTCCTCCTGGTAGGCGTCCGCGTTGCGGTCCCACCAGCCCCGGTTGGCCCGGCTGCTCTCGTCCGCGCCGGCCGGGCGCCGGACAGCCGCCGGCTCGGCCCCGTCCGGTCCCCGCGCCGCGCCCGTGGCGCCCGTCGCGGCCGCCTCCCCCGTGGTCACCGTGCCTCCGCCTTCCCCGGGTCCGCTCCGCCCGCCGCGGCCCCCGCGCCCCGGCCGGACCGGCGGGACGCCGGCTCGCGGCACTGGTGGAGTTCGTGGTGTTCGTGTTCTTGGACCATCGGCCGCGTCGTCGTACCCTCTGTATGCCTTCACTGCGCCGCACCCGCCAGGACCGCGGAGCGCGGCGGACACCGTGGCCCACCGCGGTCCGGCGCACCGCCGGACGTGCCCCGGTATGCCCCGCGTGCGTTCTTCGTGCATTGACCCTGCACGGCTGCCCCCGTATGCTACAAGTTGCGCTGCGGGCCTGCGCACCTCGGACGGAGCAGGTCGCGCTCGCACCTGTTGTATGTCCCCTCGGTTGCCGAGGCGCACGTGGTTTTCCCGAGATCACGAGGTCTGAGATCCCCGGGATCTCCGGATCGCAGAGATCGGGAAGAGGCGCCTCCAAAGCTGTCCGGCTTCGGCAGTGCGATACGGGTCCCCGGCGTGGCAAAACTACGACTCAATGTCCGTAACCGGAGCCCATTCCCACATGACGAGCAGCACCGAGGCAACCCGCACCACCCCGCAGGTGGCGGTCAATGACATCGGTTCCGAGGAAGCCTTCCTCGCCGCGATCGACGAGACGATCAAGTACTTCAACGACGGCGACATCGTCGACGGCGTCATCGTGAAGGTCGACCGGGACGAGGTCCTGCTCGACATCGGTTACAAGACCGAAGGCGTCATCCCGTCCCGGGAGCTCTCGATCAAGCACGACGTCGACCCGAACGAGGTCGTCGCGGTCGGTGACGAGATCGAGGCCCTGGTCCTTCAGAAGGAGGACAAGGAAGGCCGCCTGATCCTCTCGAAGAAGCGCGCCCAGTACGAGCGCGCCTGGGGCACCATCGAGAAGATCAAGGAAGAGGACGGCATCGTCACCGGTACCGTCATCGAGGTCGTCAAGGGCGGTCTCATCCTCGACATCGGCCTGCGCGGCTTCCTCCCCGCCTCCCTGGTGGAGATGCGCCGCGTCCGCGACCTCCAGCCGTACGTGGGCAAGGAGCTCGAAGCCAAGATCATCGAGCTGGACAAGAACCGCAACAACGTGGTCCTGTCCCGCCGCGCCTGGCTGGAGCAGACCCAGAGCGAGGTCCGCCAGACCTTCCTCACCACCCTCCAGAAGGGCCAGGTGCGCTCCGGCGTCGTCTCCTCGATCGTCAACTTCGGCGCCTTCGTGGACCTCGGCGGCGTCGACGGCCTGGTCCACGTCTCCGAGCTGTCCTGGAAGCACATCGACCACCCGTCCGAGGTCGTCGAGGTCGGCCAGGAGGTCACCGTCGAGGTGCTGGACGTCGACATGGACCGCGAGCGCGTGTCCCTGTCGCTGAAGGCCACCCAGGAAGACCCGTGGCAGCAGTTCGCCCGGACCCACCAGATCGGCCAGGTCGTCCCGGGCAAGGTCACCAAGCTGGTGCCGTTCGGCGCGTTCGTCCGCGTGGACGAGGGCATCGAGGGCCTGGTGCACATCTCCGAGCTGGCCGAGCGCCACGTGGAGATCCCCGAGCAGGTCGTCCAGGTCAACGACGAGATCTTCGTCAAGGTCATCGACATCGACCTGGAGCGCCGCCGCATCAGCCTCTCGCTGAAGCAGGCCAACGAGTCCTTCGGCGCCGACCCGGCCTCGGTCGAGTTCGACCCCACGCTGTACGGCATGGCCGCCTCGTACGACGAGCAGGGCAACTACATCTACCCCGAGGGCTTCGACCCCGAGGCCAACGACTGGCTGGAGGGGTACGAGAAGCAGCGCGAGGAGTGGGAGCGCCAGTACGCCGAGGCTCAGCAGCGCTTCGAGCAGCACCAGGCGCAGGTCATCAAGTCCCGCGAGGCCGACGAGCAGGCGGCGGCCGAGGCCGGCGGCGGCCAGGCGGCCGGCGGCCAGGGCGGCGGCTCGTACTCCTCGGAGTCGGCCGACAACTCCGGCGCGCTCGCGTCGGACGAGGCGCTGGCCGCGCTGCGCGAGAAGCTGGCGGGCGGCCAGAGCTGACGGCAGCCGGTCCGCGCCACCGGCACCCGGGCACGTNGACAACTCCGGCGCGCTCGCGTCGGACGAGGCGCTGGCCGCGCTGCGCGAGAAGCTGGCGGGCGGCCAGAGCTGACGGCAGCCGGTCCGCGCCACCGGCACCCGGGCACGTCCGCCCGGGACGGACGAGACGGCGGGCCCGCCTCCCCGCGGAGAGATCCGCGGGGAGGCGGGCCCGCCGCGTCACGTCACCGCAACGCCGGCCGCCGCCGCGCACCGGGCCCGGCCGCCCTCCCGGCGTGTCCCCGGGCTGACACCGGCCAGGTCCGGGCCCGGAGCCGCGGCCGCCCGCGCCGGCGGGCTGTCCCTCGTCGGTTCGAGGTTCCCTCGAACCGGGGAAATTCCACAGCCCGGGAATGCTCGCACCGTCGTCGGACGTTGTCCCTGCGTATCGTGAGGAGGAGCGGTCATAGTGCTTGATCCGCAGGATTTGTACGCATGGGAGCCCAGCGGTCTCGCGGAGGCGGAGGCCATAACGTCCCGGGACTCGGCCGGCCTCGTGCTGCTCTACCACTTCGAGGGCTACATCGACGCCGGTGACACCGGGGCCCAGATCGTCGAGCGGCTGATCGGCATGCTGCCGCACCAGGTCGTGGCGCGCTTCGACCACGACCGGCTGGTGGACTACCGGGCCCGTCGGCCCCTGCTCACCTTCCGCCGCGACCGCTGGGCCGACTACGACACCCCCGCCATCGAGCTGCACCTGCTGCGCGACGCGACCGGCGCGCCGTTCCTGCTGCTCGCCGGACCCGAGCCGGACGTGGAGTGGGAGCGTTTCTCGGCGGCCGTGCGGCAGGTCGTCGAGCGGCTGGGCGTGCGCCTGACGGTGAACTTCCGCGGCATCCCCATGGGCGTGCCGCACACCCGCCCGGTCGGCATCACCCCGCACGGCAACCGCCTCGACCTCATGCCCGGCCACTGCAGCGTCTTCGACGAGGCCCAGGTGCCCGGCAGCGCCGAGTCGCTGGTCGAGTACCGCCTCACCCAGGCAGGCCACGACGTCCTGGGCGTCGCCGCGCACGTCCCGCACTACGTGGCCCGCTCCTCCTACCCCGACGCCGCGCTCACCACCCTCGAAGCGGTCACCTCCGCCACCGGCCTGGTGCTGCCCGGCGTCGCCCATGCGCTGCGCAACGAGGCGTTGAAGACCCAGGAGGAGATCGAGCGGCAGATCTCCGAGGGGGACGAGGAGCTGGTGGCCCTGGTCCGCGGCCTGGAGCACCAGTACGACGCGATCTCCGGCGCCGACGCGCGCGGCAACCTGGTCGCCGAGCCCGTCGAGCTGCCCTCGGCCGACGAGCTGGGAGCCGAGTTCGAGCGCTTCCTGGCGGAGCGGGACGGCGACAGCAGCGGCTGACCGGGCGGTGCTTAGGCTGGTCCCATGCTGAAGTTGGGACTGACGGGCGGAATCGGCGCGGGCAAGAGCGAGGTGTCGCGCATCCTGTCCGGTTACGGAGCAGTGCTGATCGACGCCGATCGGATCGCCCGTGAAGTGGTCGAACCGGGCACGCCGGGGCTCGCGGCCGTGGTCGCCGAGTTCGGCCCCGGTGTGCTCACCTCTGACGGCACTCTCGACCGCCCGGAGCTGGGCCGTATCGTCTTCGCCGACCCCGAGCGACGCCGCGCGCTCAACGCGATCGTCCACCCTCTCGTCGGCGAGCGCAGCGCCGAGCTGGAGGCGGCCGCCGGGCCGGACGCGATCGTGGTGCACGACGTGCCGCTGCTCACCGAGAACGGCCTTGCGCCGCTGTACGACCTGGTCGTCGTGGTCGACGCCGCGCCCGCCACGCAGCTCGACCGCCTGGTGCGGCTGCGGGGCATGGCCGAGGAGGAGGCGCGGGCGCGCATGGCGGCGCAGGCCACGCGCGAGGAGCGGCTGGCCGTCGCGGACGTGGTCATCGACAACGACGGCCCGATCGAAGACCTGGAGCCGCAGGTCACAAAGGTGTGGGCGGACCTGGTGGAGCGTGCGGCGGGCCGTTGACGGCGGCGAGGCGCGGTGGGTGCGGCGGTACCCCGTACGCCCTGGTACGGAGTACGGCCCGGCCCCGCGGACGGGCGCGCCGGAGCGGCGCGGGGGCGCGGGGGCGCGGACGAGGAATGCGGTCCACGGGCGGCGTTGTTGTGGTGTTGTTTGCGACCCGCGCTGAGGCGCCCCCGGAAGGAGACGGT
Organism: Streptomyces sp. B1866; assembly: GCF_031932565.1. Classification (NCBI taxonomy): domain Bacteria; kingdom Bacillati; phylum Actinomycetota; class Actinomycetes; order Kitasatosporales; family Streptomycetaceae; genus Streptomyces; species Streptomyces sp. B1866. The sequence goes on along the minus strand of NZ_JAVSCF010000094.1, from coordinate 8,799 downwards.
TGTGCCCGAACCCACGCCGGAGACCCACGTCATCGACTACCGCGCGGCCGAGCGGCTGCTGGCCGCCCGCGACCCGCGCGGAGCCGTGAAGCTGCTCGACTCGGTCGTCACCGCCCACCCCGAGAACACCGCCGCCCGCCTGCTGCGCGCCCGTGCCTTCTTCAGCGCCGCCCAGCTCCGCTCCGCGGAAGCGGAGTTCCAGTTCGTTCTGGAGCGGGAGCCGGACAACGCGTTCGCCCACTTCGCGCTGGCCCGCACCCTGGAGCGCGCGAACCGCCCGCAGGAGGCCATCCGCCACTTCCGCCTCGCCGCGGCGCTCGACCCCCGGCCGGACTTCGTCGCCGCGGCGCGCTTCGGGGAGAGCGGCGCCTGACACCGCGTCGTACCGCCCGGCCGTGGGCGCTGTCCGGCCCGTACGGCGCCGCCCCGGCCGTCGGGCAGCCAGGACCCCGGGGCGGGCCCGGCCCGTACGGCGCCGTCCCGCGGGACCGGGGCCCGGGACCCGGCCGAGCGCCGGGTCGGCGCCGTCCGCCCGCGCCGGGGCGGTCACCGGGCCGCGAACCCGTTCCCGCGCACCCACCGCATCAGCCGGTGCAGCCACGGATACCGCTCGCGCTCCTCGCGCGTGGCCCGGTCCAGCTCCTCCATCAGCCGCATGGAGCGCTGCTCCATGTCCAACTCGTCGAGGATCCGGTCGCTCTCGGCCAGCAGGGCGCCGTGGAGCTGCCACTGCCGGGGGTGCTGCTGGACACGGAAGAGGAGGATGTCCGCCGCCTTCTCCCGGGCCTCGCAGGCGGAGCGCAGCTCCTCTGCCAGCCGGGACTCGGCCTCCTCGGCGTTCGCGCTGACCTGAGTGGTCACCAGGACCGCGAAGCTCTCGACCGCGCCGGCCACGTGCGTGAACAGATCCTGTAGCGCGTCGGTCACATCCGGTGGGAACAGGGGCTCGTCCGTGCGGTTCTTGGCCAGGTCGGTCAGGGTCCGGGCCAGCACCCGCAGCACCACCGCGCAGATCTCCAGCGTGTCCAGGCCTGTCCGCAGCACGATGCGGTGCAGCAGGCCCTCCTTGACCCGCGGATTGAGCCGCAGGCTGTCCTCGGCCTGGCGCAGGGCCGCGTCGACCTCGGTGACGTCGTGGTCGAGGCGCCGGGCCTCGTGCAGCCTGGCGGCGGCGGCCGCCACGGGCGTGTGGCCGCCGAGTTCCCTGGCGATACGCTCCAGCAGCAGCCGCATGCGGCGGGCCAGGTCCTCGATCGACTCCCCGGCGGTCTCCACCCACACCGGCGGGGCGAAGACCACGTTGAACAGCAGCCCCACCCCGGCGCCGATCAGCGTCTCCAGCACCCGGTCCCAGGCGGTGTCCGTCACCCGGGTCACCCCGAGGACGAGCATTGCGCTGATCGCCACCTCGGGGACGAACTCGCTCACCCGGACCAGGTGCCCGACGGTCAGCGAGGCCAGGATGATCAGCCCGAGGCTCCACCACGTCAGCCCGACCAGCGCGCTGAAGCCGATCGCGATCAGCACGCCCACCACGACGGAGTTCACGCGGCGGACTCCGGTGGTGAGGGTGGCGTAGAGGGTGACCTGCACGACGAGCAGCGCGGTGAGCGGAGCGGTCAGCGGCGCCGCCGCGCTGCTGATCTGGAGCGCGACGACGTAGGCGATGGTCGCGGCGGCGGCGGAGCGCAGCGTCTGGACGACGACCGGCTCCCTGCGCCGTTTCACGAACTCGGTCACAACAGGCACCTTCTGCCCCTTCCCGCTCACGGACAGCGCAGACACCGCGACGTGCGCCGTGCCACCTGGCTGGGCTCACACCCGCCGGTCGGCGGACCGCGGGCTCAGGCGTCGGCCAGGGCCAGCAGCTTCGTGACCGTGTTCCAGTTGCGGGCCGTGGCCGTGACGCCCAGCCGGGCGCGGCCGATCCGCGTGGCCAGCTCGGAGCGGCCGATACCGTCCGGGCAGCGCAGGTAGATCTCCCTCCCGACCAGCCGGAACTCGTCCGGGGCGTACCCGGCCGCGTCGAGGGCGTCCAGGCCGCTGGTGTCGGACGGGGCGGCGGACAGGAAGACCACGTGCAGGGTCCTGGGCTCGGCGGCGGCCTCGGGGTACGGGTTGGCGGCCACGACCGCGGCGAGCTCGTCCCCGGTGCGGACCACCACGGGCACCGCGAAGCCCAGGTCGGCGGCTATTCGCGCCTCGATCGCCCGGGCGGTCTCCTCGGGCGGGGTGCCGGGGTCGGCGAAGACGATGTTGCCGCTCTGGATGTACACGGTGACGTTCTCGTACCCGAGGTCCCGCATCAGCTCCCGCTGCCGGGCCACGGGGAACTTCCTGGCACCGCCCACGTTGATGCCGCGCAGCAGCGCGACCTGCGAGTTCGTCATCGGTCGTCTCCTCGGGGTGCCCGGCGGACCGGGCGGAACCCGGACCTTTCGGGGGACAGGGCGTACGGGCGCGGAGTGCGGCGGCGGGCCGAGGACCGCCACCCGCCGAGGGCGCGGCGGGCCGGCGGCATCATGGTCGGGTGCGGCTGGAACCGATCACCTGGGAGCGGCTGACCGAAGCGGTCGCCGATCACCTCGCGCGGCTCGCGGCGGAGGACGGCAGCCCCTGGCTGCGGGTGGCGGTCGACGGCGCGCCGGCCGCGCCCAGCGGGGAGCTGGCCGCGGGCCTGTCCGGAGCGCTGCGGCTGCGGGGCCGGTCGGCGCTGGCGGTCGCGGCCGGCGGTTTCCTGCGGCCCGCCTCGCTGCGGTACGAGTACGGGCGGCGGGACCCCGAGGCGTACTACGAGCGGTGGCTCGACGCGGGAGCGCTGTGGCGGGAGGTGTTCACGCCGCTGGAGCCGGGCGGCACCGGGCACGTGCTGCCCGACCTGTGGAATCCGGTCACCGACCGCGCCACGCGGTCGCCCTACGTGGCGCTGCCGGCCGGGGGCGTGCTGATCCTGCACGGAGCTTTGCTGCTCAGGCACTGGTTTCCTTTCGACCTGGCCGTCCACCTGCGTCTTTCACCGGCCGCCCTGGCCCGCCGCACCGACGCCGACGACCAGTGGACCCTGCCCGCCTTCGCCCGGTACGAGGACGAGGCGCGGCCGGAGGAGACCGCGCAGGTCGTGGTCACGGCGGACGACCCCCGCCGCCCGGCCTGGCGCCGCCCCGACTGGTAGCCGGGACCGGTCCGGGCCGTCCGCCGTCCCACGGAGGGCCGGGGCCGGAGGCGCACGGCGCAGGCGACCGCGCGGGAATCGGCTGCGACAGCCCTGGAGGTACGACCAGGCGGCGTCAGAAGCGTCAGAAGAGCGGCGCGGGCAGCACCCCCTCCAGAGCGAGCAGGGCCCGCTTGGTCTCCAGGCCGCCGCCGAAGCCGCCTATGCCCCCGCCGCTCTCCACCACCCGGTGGCAGGGCACGACCACCGGAAGCGGATTGCCGCCCATGGCGGTCCCGACGGCGCGGGCCGCGCCCGGGTCGCCGACGCGGTCGGCCAGGTGCTGGTATCCGACGACCGTGCCGTACGGGACGTGGGCGGCCAGCTCGCGCAGGACGCGGCGGTTGAAGCCCGCCGACAGCGACCAGTCCAGGGGAAGGGTGAAGACGCGCAGCCGCCCGGCGAAGTAGGCGTCCACCTGGCGTGTCGCCTCCGCCAGGGCCTCCGCCAGGGCCGTCGGCCGGTCGGCGCGGGGCGGTGCGCCCAGGCGGCGGGCGAGCCGGGAGACGGCGGCGTCCGCCGTGCTCCGGCCGGCGTGGAAGACGACGCTGACCAGCCCCTGGTCCGTCACGGCCAGCAGCAGCGGGCCGATGGGCGTGTCCCGCACCGCCCACGACCACGCGCGCGTCTCGGGCGTCCGCGCCGGGTCCGCCGGGGCGCCCGGCGGCCCTGGCGCGGCGAGCTTCGTCGACTCGGAGTTCGTCACGTCCTCCACCCTAGGCGCGGGCACTGACAACGCCCCGGCCCGAACCCGGGCCAGGCCCCGCGACGGGGCTCAGGCCGGGGCCGCCGCCGGGGCCCCGCCACCGGCCGGGGCCGGCCCGCCGCAGGCCCGTGCCAGGGCGTCCCGCACCGCGTCGGGCGTGTTGCTGATGACGCCGTCCACGCCCAGCCGCGCCACGTCGACCGCGGCCGGACCGCCGTCCACGGTCCACACGTAGACCTCCAGCGGCCTGCCGCGCGCCCCTGACAGGGCGTGTACCGCCGCGACGTACCCGGCGCTCACCGTGCGGTGGCACGGATTGATCTGGTCCGCGAACTCCGCGTACGCGGGCAGGTCGCCGATGGCCGGAGTGCCCAGGAAGCCGGTCTTCACGTCCGGCCGCAGCGCGCGCACGGCCCGTACCGCGTGGGCGTCGAAGCTCTGCACGACCAGCCGGTGCCGGACGTTATCGGCGTCCAGCCAGCCCTCCTCGCGCAGCTCCGCGAGGATCTGGCGTTCGATGCCGGGGTAGAGCCGGGGCGACTTGATCTCCAGCAGCAGGCTCTGCCGGTGCTCCGTCAGCCGCCGCAGGAAGTCCCGCAGCGTGGGCACGCGCGCGCCCGCGAAACCGGCGCCGAACCAGCCGCCCGCGTCGAGCGTCGCGATCTCCGCCAGGGTGAAGTCGCCGACGTTCCACGGGGCGCGGCCGGGGAAGCGCCGCCGGACGTCCGTGGTGCGCTCCAGCGTGGTGTCGTGCAGGACGACCAGTTCGCCGTCCCGGGTCCGCTGCACGTCGTTCTCCACCCAGGTGACGCCGAGCCGGGCGGCCGCGTCGACGGCCGCGAGCGTGTTCTCGGGCGCGTAGGCCGAGGCGCCCCGGTGCGCGACGGTCACCGGTCCGCCCGCGCGGGCGGACTCTTCCCCGGGGAGAGGAAGGTCGCGGGCGGGACCGCGGTCGGCCGTGCCGGGGTGCATGGGGGACTCCTCGCGTCGGCCGGCCCGGGGCGCCCGGGTCGGGGAGACGGGCGGACACAGGGACGGGCCGAGGGTGGCAGCCGCGCCGTACCGGCGGGCGGGTGCCGGATGGACAGCGGGTGAACGCGGGCTTTCCGCCCGCCGGGAGCCGTCCGGGGACGGCCCGGGAAGCCCTCCGGGGCCCGGCGGGAGAAGGCGGCGGGCCGTTGTCAGTGGGGGGTCGTACGGTGGACTCATGCGGCCCGTTTCAGAGATCGAACGCAAGGTGGCGCCCTTCGAGGTCGTCAGCTCCTACCAGCCCAGCGGCGACCAGCCCACGGCGATCGCCGAGCTGGAGCGGCGCATCCGCGCCGGTGAGAAGGACGTCGTGCTGCTCGGCGCGACCGGCACCGGCAAGTCGGCGACCACCGCGTGGATGATCGAGAGGTTGCAGCGGCCCACGCTCGTCATGGCGCCCAACAAGACCCTCGCGGCCCAGCTGGCCAACGAGTTCCGTGAGCTCCTGCCGAACAACGCGGTGGAGTACTTCGTCTCGTACTACGACTACTACCAGCCCGAGGCGTACGTCCCGCAGTCCGACACGTACATCGAGAAGGACTCCTCGATCAACGAGGAGGTCGAGCGGCTGCGGCACTCGGCGACGAACTCGCTGCTCACCCGGCGCGACGTGGTCGTCGTGGCTTCCGTCTCGTGCATCTACGGCCTCGGCACGCCGCAGGAGTACGTGGACCGCATGGTGCGCCTCAGGGTCGGCGACGAGACCGACCGGGACCAGCTGCTGCGCCGCTTCGTCGACATCCAGTACACGCGCAACGACCTCGCGTTCACCCGCGGCACCTTCCGGGTCCGCGGGGACACCATCGAGATCTTCCCGGTCTACGAGGAGCTGGCCGTGCGGATCGAGATGTTCGGCGACGAGATCGAGGCGCTGTCCACCCTGCACCCGCTCACCGGCGAGGTCATCTCCGACGACCAGGAGCTGTTCGTGTTCCCGGCCAGCCACTACGTGGCCGGGCCCGAGCGCATGGAGCGGGCTATCTCCGGCATCGAGAGCGAGCTCGCCGACCGGCTCGGCGGGCTGGAGAAGCAGAGCAAGCTGCTGGAGGCCCAGCGGCTGCGGATGCGGACGACGTACGACATCGAGATGATGCGCCAGATCGGCACCTGCTCCGGCATCGAGAACTACTCCCTGCACGTCGACGGCCGCGAGCCGGGCACCCCGCCGCACACTCTCCTCGACTACTTCCCGGAGGACTTCCTCCTGGTCATCGACGAGTCGCACAACACCGTCTCGCAGATCGGCGCGATGTACGAGGGGGACGCCTCCCGCAAGCGCACCCTGGTCGAGCACGGCTTCCGGCTGCCGTCCGCGCTGGACAACCGCCCGCTGAAGTGGGAGGAGTTCCTGGAGCGCATCGGCCAGACCGTCTACCTGTCGGCGACGCCGGGGGCGTACGAGCTGTCGCGCTCCGACGGCTTCGTGGAGCAGATCATCCGGCCCACCGGCCTGGTCGACCCGGAGGTCGTGGTCAAGCCCACCGAGGGCCAGATCGACGACCTGGTGCACGAGATCCGCACGCGCACCGAGAAGGACGAGCGCGTGCTGGTGACCACCCTGACCAAGAAGATGGCCGAGGACCTCACCGACTACCTGCTCGAACTGGGCATCCAGGTCCGCTACCTGCACAGCGACGTCGACACGCTGCGCCGGGTGGAGCTGCTGCGCGAGCTGCGCGCCGGCGAGTTCGACGTCCTGGTGGGCATCAACCTGCTGCGGGAGGGCCTGGACCTGCCCGAGGTCTCCCTGGTGTCCATCCTGGACGCCGACAAGGAGGGCTTCCTGCGCTCTGGCACCTCGCTGATCCAGACGATCGGGCGCGCGGCCCGCAACGTCTCCGGTCAGGTCCACATGTACGCCGACAAGATCACCCCGGCCATGGAGAAGGCCATCGAGGAGACCAACCGGCGCCGGGAGAAGCAGACCGCGTACAACCGGGAGAAGGGCATCGACCCGCAGCCGCTGCGCAAGAAGATCGGGGACATCGTCGCGACCATCGCGCGCGAGGACGTCGACACCCGGCAGCTGCTCGGCACCGGGTACCGCCAGACCGGCCAGGGACGAGGGAAGGGCCAGGCCGTGCCCGCGCCGGCGGCCCGCGGCGCCGCGGCGCCCACGGACCGCCCGGCCGCGCAGCTCGCCGGGCTGATCGAGGACATGACGGACCGGATGCGGGCCGCGGCCGCGGAGCTCCAGTTCGAGGTCGCGGCACGACTGCGCGACGAGGTGGCGGAGTTGAAGAAGGAGCTGCGCCAGATGCGCGAGGCGGGTCTGTCCTGACCGGCCGCGGGGCCGTCGCCGGGCGCCCGCGCGGCCCGGTGTGTTGCAAGAACGACACAAAGCCGGGGTGAGCGGCTGGAGAACGCGCGCCAGTGCATAGGGTTCGGGGGAGGCCGCGTGCTCCCCGCGGCCACGGGGACGACAAGAAACGAGAGTAGGGACAGCGCGTGACGGTCAACATGACCAAGGGTCAGGCCATCAGTCTGACGAAGGCCGACGGAGGCGCCCTGACCGCGGTGCGCATGGGACTGGGCTGGCAGGCCGCTCCGCGCCGTGGCCTGTTCGGGTCCCGGACGCGCGAGATCGACCTCGACGCGTCGGCCGTGCTGTTCGCCGACAAGCAGCCCGTGGACGTGGTGTTCTTCCGCCACCTCGTGAGCGACGACGGCTCGGTGCGGCACACCGGTGACAACCTGGTCGGCGGTGCCGGGCAGGGCGGAGACGACGAGGCGATCCTGGTCGACCTCCAGCGGGTGCCCGTGCATATCGACCAGATCGTGTTCACGGTCAACTCCTTCACCGGCCAGACCTTCGCCGAGGTGCAGAACGCGTTCTGCCGCCTGGTGGACGAGACCAACGGCGCGGAGCTGGCGCGCTACACCCTCACCGGCGGCGGCCAGTACACCGCGCAGATCATGGCCAAGGTGCAGCGCGTGGGCGGCGGCTGGCAGATGAAGGCCGTGGGCGAGCCGGCCCAGGGCCGCACCTTCCAGGACCTGCTGCCGCACATCCTGCCGCACCTGTAGCAGCCGGGGCGCGGCGCCGCCCGGGGCGCCGGGCGGTGACCACGCCGGGCGCCCGCGCACGCCGCGACGACAGAACTCCACAGCGACACCACCGACAGCACAGCAGCAGCACGCGAACGAGGGGGGCACGGCGATGACGGCCGAGCTGGTCCGGGGGCAGAACCACCCACTGCCCACCGCCCGACTGGAGATTCGAGTCTCGGCGGGCCGGCCGGTGGTGGCCGGGGCCACTCTGGGCGACGAGCGGGGCACGGTGGCCGGCGTCGAGTGGGTCGCCCACCCCGCCTCCCCGCAGGTGCCCGGCGTGGAGGCGTCCCGGCAGGCGGCCGCCGAGCACCGGCTCGCGGTCGACCTGGAGGCGCTGCCCGAGGCAGTGCACCGGGTGACCGTGCTGCTGGCGCTGCCCACCGGCGTCGGCGGCCCGACCCGGTTCGGCGGTATGGCCGCGCCGTTCGTCGCCGTCACCGGTCTGGACGGTGCAGAGGTGGCCAGCTACACCCTCACCGACCTGGACGCGGAGTCCGCGGTGATCGCCCTGGAGCTCTACCGCAGGAACGGCGCGTGGAAGGTGCGCGCCGTCGGCCAGGGGTACGCGGGCGGCCTCGCCGCTCTGCTGCACGACCAGGGGTTGCCGCGCGCCGCGGAGCTCGCCGCGGAGATCAACGAGGCGGTCGAGCACGGCCTGGCCCGCTCGGTCGCTCCGGCCCCGCAGCCCCGGCCGCAGGGCGACGGCCGGGTGCGCACGGCCTCCGCGGGCGCCGCCCCGCCCGACGGGCTGCCGCCCCGTCCGGGCGGCGCCGGACCCGACGCGGCGCAGAACGCCGCC
>NZ_JAVSCF010000093.1:0-21925 GCF_031932565.1 Streptomyces sp. B1866 | reverse complement strand
CCGGCGCACCCCGGCCCGCGGCCGGCCAGCGCACCGGCGCCGCGCCGGCGGTCCCCCGGCAGCGCACCGCGCCGCCCGCCGCACCCCAGCACCAGGAACCCAGGCGCCAGGCCCCGCCCAAGCACCAGGAGCCCAAGCACCACACCGCGCCCAAGCACCAGGAGCCCAGGCGCCAGGCCCCGGCGAAGCACCACAGCGCGCCCCGGCACCACAGCGCGCCGCACGGCACGAGCACCGGCTACGTCGCACCGGTCAGCGGCGTCAGCCCCAGCACCGCGTACGGCACGGCGGGCTCCCACTGGGCCAGCGGCTACCACACCGGCGTCGACTTCCCGGTCGGCATCGGCACGTCGGTCAAGGCGGTCCACACCGGGCGGGTGGTGTCGGCGGGCTGGGGCGGCTCGTACGGCTACCAGGTGGTGATACGCCACCCCGACGGCCGGTACAGCCAGTACGGGCACCTGTCGCAGGTGTCGGTCCGCGCGGGGCAGCAGGTCGCCACCGGCCAGCAGATAGGCCGCTCCGGCTCGACCGGCAACGTCACCGGGCCGCACCTGCACTTCGAGATCCGCACCGGCCCGGCCTACGGCTCGGATATCGACCCGATCGGCTACCTGCGCGGGCGCGGCGTCAGCCTGTGACGCGGGCGGCCGCGCGGGCGCCCCGGTCCGCGCGGGCGCTCGGTCCGCTCAGTCCGCGGTGAGCCGCGCCAGCAGCGCCCGGAAGTCGCGCTCGAAGGCGTCGTAGGCGCGCCGGAGCGCGACTCCGGGCCAGTCCCCGGGCAGCAGCCGGGCGGGCAGCACCGGGTCGGCCAGGAGGTGCCGCAGCACGGCCGCCGCGGCCGTGAACCGGTCGGCCGGCCCCTCGGCCCGCTCCAGCGCGTCCCGCAGGCTCCACGCCTGCCGCGCCCAGCCGTCCAGGTCCCACAGCCGGGCCGCGAGGTGGGCCGGGTCGCCCTCGGGCGCGCCGGTGAACAGCGCGCACTGCCCGGCGACGACGGGCGGTCGGGTCCGCACCAGGTTGGCCGGGCGCAGCCAGGTGCCCTCCCGCAGTTCGGCCAGGCGCAGCGCGGCCATCGCCTGGCGCAGCGCCGCCCGCTCCCCCGGGTCGCGGCGCTCGGAGGTGACGACCGCGATCTCCCAGCCGCCGTCCCAGCGCCGGGTGCGCGGCGCGCGGCTGTCGTCCTGCCACGCCTGGCGGGCCAGCAGGCGCTCGGTGAGCTGGTAGGCACCGCCGTGGTGGCGCAGGTCGCCGGCGGCCACCATGCGGGTCAGGGCGACCCGTACGGACCCCTCCGCCACGCCGAAGAGGGCGCCGACGCGCACCAGGGCGCGGGCGGGCAGCCGCGGCGGGTGGTGGCCGAGCAGCGTGCTGAGCACGATCGACCGGGCGGTCAGCGGGCGCGGGCGCGCGGGCGCCGCCGCGTGGGACACGCCGGGGCCCGCGGCGGTGTGCGCGGCCGCCGCGTCGGCGTCGGCGCCGGTGGCGGGCGCGGCGCGGGGCGCGGTGTCCGGGCGGGTGCCGCCGCCGGTGTTCATTACGGCCGCCTCATCACGCATGATGTTAAGTGTAAGGGTCCCAGCCGGGTCGCGCCGCGCCGCGCCGTCACCGAGAGGTCGGATCATGAGCCCCACCCACGAGGTCCTCAACCAGGCCCCGCCCCTGACCGGTTTCAGCACGGCCGACGAGCCGGCGCTGCTGGAGGCCCTGCGGCGCGACGGCGGGGCCTGGGGCGAGCAGGAGGTCCGGCGGCTCGGCGAGCGGGCCGGCTCGGCGGAGGTGCGGGAGTGGGCGCGGCTGGCCGAGGAGCACCCGCCGGTGCTGCACACGCACGACGGGTACGGCCACCGCGTGGACGAGGTCGAGTACCACCCCGCCTACCACCAGCTGATGGCCGCGGCCGTCGGCAGCGGACAGCACGCGGCGCCCTGGGCCGAGGAGCGCCCGGGCGCGCACCTGGTGCGGGCGGCGAAGTTCTACGTCTTCGCCCAGGCCGAACCCGGCCACGGCTGCCCGGTGTCCATGACGTACGCGGCCGTGCCGGCCCTGCGCGCCGAGCCGGAGCTGGCCGCCGCGTACGAGCCGCTGCTGGCCTCCCGCGACTACGACTTCGGGCTGCGGCCCCCGCTGGGCAAGCGCGGCCTGGTCGCCGGCATGTCGATGACGGAGAAGCAGGGCGGCTCGGACGTGCGCGCGGGCACCACCCGGGCGGTGCCCGAAAGCGACGGCACGTACCTGCTCACCGGCCACAAGTGGTTCACCTCCGCGCCGATGAGCGACGTCTTCCTCACCCTGGCGCAGGCCCCCGAGGGCCTGACGTGCTTCCTGGTGCCGCGCGTGCTGCCCGACGGCACGCGCAACCCGATGCGGCTCATGCGGCTGAAGAACAAGCTGGGCAACCGCTCCAACGCGTCCGCCGAGATCGAGTACGAGCAGGCCGTGGCCTGGCGGGTCGGCGAGCCGGGCCGGGGCGTGCGCACCATCGTGGAGATGGTCAACATGACCCGCCTGGACTGCGTGCTCGGCTCGGCCGCGGGCATGCGCGCGGGCCTGCGGCAGGCCCTGCACCACGCCGCGCACCGGCGGGCCTTCGGCGCCGAGCTGATCGACCAGCCGGCGATGCGCGGCGTGCTGGCGGACCTGGCGGTGGAGTCCGAGGCGGCCACGGTGCTGGGCCTGCGGCTCGCGGCGGCCCTGGACCGGGCGCGGGCGGGCGACGCGTCGGAGGCGGCCTTCCGGCGGCTGGCGCTCGCGGCGGGCAAGTACTGGGTGTGCAAGCGCGGCAGCGTGCACGCCGCCGAGGCCCTGGAGTGCCTGGGCGGCAACGGCTACGTGGAGGACTCCGGCATGCCGCGCATCTACCGCGAGGCGCCGGTGCTGTCGATCTGGGAGGGCTCGGGCACGGTGGCGGCGCTGGACGTGCTGCGCGTGCTCGGCCGCGAGCACGGCGCGCTGGACGCCGTGCTCGCCGAGGTGGACGCGGCGGCCGGGGCCGACGCGCGGCTGGACGCGGCCGCCGCCCGGCTGCGCGGCCTGCTGCCGGAGCTGGCCGACCCCGGTCGGGCCCAGCTGCTCGCCCGCCGGCTGGCCGAGCAGATCACGCTCCTGGTGCAGGGCAGCCTGCTGGTGCGGCACAGCCACCCGGCGGTCGCCGACGCGTTCTGCGCGACGCGGCTGGGCGGCGACTGGGGGCACGCCTTCGGCACCCTGCCGCCCGGCGCGGACCTCGGCCCCATCCTGGAGCGGGCGCGCCTGAAGCAGACCGCGGACGGCCGGTGAGGAGCCCCGACCGGCCGGCCGCGGCGGGCCGGGCGCCGGGCGGGCCTCACGGCACGGGCACGGCCAGCACGCGGCGCAGCGGGTCGTCCGGCAGCCAGCCCTTGCGCTTCCACTCGCGCGGGTAGCCGACCGACACCTCCTGGAACTGCACCCCGTCCTCCTCGGTGATCCGCGGTATGTGCAGGTGGCCGTAGACGACGGTGGCCGCCCGGTAGCGCACGTGCCAGTCGGCGGTCAGCTCCGTCCCGCACCACAGGGCGAAGTCCGGGTAGCGCAGCACCTCGGTGGGCAGCCGGGTCAGCGGCCAGTGGTTGACCAGCACGGTGCGCGCCTGCGGGTCCACCGCCTCCAGCCGGGCCCGCGTCTGCTCCACCCGGGCCCGGCACCAGGCGTCTCTGGTGGGGTACGGGTCGGGGTGCAGGAAGTACTCGTCGGTGCACACCACGCCGGCCTCGTGCGCGTGCGCGAGCGCCGCCTCCTTGGTGGACGGGTTCAGGTCCGGCACCCGGAAGGAGTAGTCGTACAGCAGGAACAGCGGCGCGATGACCAGCGGGCCGCCGCCGCCCTCCCACACCGGGTAGGGGTCCTCCGGGGTGGCGACGCCCTTGGCGCGGCACATCTCGACCAGCGCCTCGTAGCGCCGCACGCCGCGCAGCTCCACCGGGTCCTTCGGGTGCGACCACAGCTCGTGGTTGCCCGGCGCCCAGATGACCTTGGCGAAGCGCGAGGCGAGCAGGCCGAGGGCCCACTCGATGTCGGCGAACACCTCGCCGACGTCCCCGGCGACGATCAGCCAGTCGTCGTCGGAACCCGGCCGCAGGCGCTCCACGATGGCGCGGTTCTCCGCGTAGGCCACGTGCAGGTCGCTGATGGCGAGGAGTTCACCTCGGTGCGTGCCGCCCATTGTCTCTCCTGTCGTACGGTGCGGTGGCGGTCGGGATGCGTCGGGTCGCCGGCGGGCGGCCCGGCGGGGGCCGGGTGACCGGTGAGCGGCCGGCCGGGATAACCTCGCGACTGTGGTGGACAGGCTTCCCGCGTCCTTCGAACGCGGTACGGACGGCCCGAAGGTCATTCTCGCCGGGCTCGACGGCTCCGATTCCTCGTGGCGCGCCACCGCGTACGCCGCGGGACTGGCCCGGCGGCAGAACGCGCTGCTCGTCGTGGTGTACGTGCAGCCGGTGCTGGCCGGGAGCGCGGCGCTGGGCGCCGCCGTGGCCGAGACCACCGAGGAGGTCGCCCAGCAGCTGCTCGCGGAGCTGCGGGAGGCGACGGACCGGCTGCACGGCGCGTTCGAGGTGCGCTGGGAGTTCCACACCCTGCGCGGCGACCCGTACAGCGGCATCGCCTCCGCGGCCGACGAGCTGAAGGCGGACGCGGTGGTGGTCGGCGCGTCGGAGCACGCCGGGCACCGCCTCGTCGGCTCGGTCGCGGTCCGGCTGGTGAAGTCCGGGCACTGGCCGGTGACCGTCGTGCCCTAGCGGCGCCGGTGCGCGGCGCCGCCCGCGCGGGGCGGCGTCCCGGTCGCGGGCCCGCGCGCGGTGCGGCACGGTGGAGGTGACGACCGGATCGTCCCCGCCGTCTTCTGGGAGGCCGCCATGCCGCACCACACCTACCGGGTCACCGAGATCGTCGGCACGTCGCCCGACAGCCTGGACGACGCCATCCGCAGCGGCATCGGCCGCGCGGCGCAGACCCTGCGCAACCTGGACTGGTTCGAGGTGGCGCAGATCCGCGGCTATCTGGAGGACGGCCGGATCGCGCACTACCAGGTGGGACTGAAGGTCGGCTTCCGCCTGGAGGACACGGATGCGGGGCCGGGCGACGCGGCGTCCTGAGCGCGGACCGGCGCTGCGGGCCGGTCCCGCGGACTCAGCCACGGGCGGCTCCCGTCCGCCGACCGCTCTCGCTCCGCGCATGCCCCATCCGCCGGTCCCCCCGTCCGTCCTGGTCCCTCGTCAGTCCCGTCGCGCTGCCGTGCGGCCGTGCGCACGGCTGCACAGCAGCGTACGGGAGTCGGCCGAGGGGTTTCGAGAGACGGCGGTCACGGGTCCGCATGGCGGCCCGGGGGCGGCCACGCGGTGACCGGCGCGGGACCCGGCCCACGGCGCGGCGCGACGGCCGCCCGGCTACGGCCGTAGCCGGGCTACGGGGTGCGGCCCACGCGCGTGCGGACCAGTTCGCCCCAGCGGCCCGCCGGGGTCCGGGCGGTCAGCGGGGCGGTCTCCATGCCCGCGCCGCTCCGCAGCCCGCCCAGGAACTCCTCGATCGCCTCCACTCCGGTGTGCCGCGGGCGCCAGTCCAGTTCGGCTCGGGCGCGGCTCGCGTCCATCAGCGGCAGCCGCAGCACCGCCTCGAACAGGTCCGGCGAGGCGGGCACCAGCCGCAGCCGCCAGGCCGCGGCCAGGGCCCGCCGCGCGGCGGCGCGCGGCAGGCGCACCACGCGCGCGCCGAGGAGTTCGGCGAGCACGCGCGCGTCGATCGGCGGGCCGGCCGCGAGGTTGAAGGCGCCGCGCACGTCCCGGGTGAGCGCGCGCCGGAAGGCGTCGGCCGCGTCGTCGGTGTGCAGGGCCTGGAAGTACAGGCCGGAGACGTCCGGTACGACCGGCAGCAGGGCCGGGCGGACCAGCCGCCGGGGGACGAGGGGGCCCATGAACAGGCGCCGCTGCTCGGCGGCGGCCTGCTCCTTGAACAGGAAGCCGGGCCGCATGCGCACCACGCGGATCTGCGGATGCTCCCGCTCGTACCCGTCCAGCACCCGCTCCAGGTAGGCCTTCTCGCGGCAGTAGGCGGCCTCCGGCCAGCCGTGGGTGGGCCAGGACTCGTCGACGGTGCGCCGGCCCGGCCCGGGCGAGTACGCGCCCACGGACGAGGCGTACGCGAGCACCGGCACCTCGGCGGCCGCGGCCGCCTCGAAGACGCGGACCGCGCCGAGCACGTTGGTGCGCCAGGTGAGGGCCGGGTCGTGGGTGGGCTGGAAGAGCCAGGCGAGGTGGACCACCGCGTCGGCGCCCTCGAAGTGCCGGACCAGGTCGGTGTCCTCCCGGCCGATGTCGGCCCGGGCCCACGTCGTCTTCACCGGGGTCCAGTCGGGTACGCGGCGGGCCACGCCGACGATCGACGTGACGCCGGGGTCCTCGCCGAGCGCCTTCAGGACGCTCGTGCCGACGTTGCCCGTGGCCCCGACGACCACGATCCGCCTGCCGTGCGCAGTGCCCATGGTTCTCACTCCTTCTCCCCGGCTCTCGCGGGTTCCCCCTGCCTGCGCCCTGAAAAGCGGGCCGCCCGGCGCTCAGGCCGCCACGCCCACCAGGGTCCGGGCGGCGGCGGCGATGGCGTCCGCGTCGATGCCCGCCTCGCGCAGCTGCTCGGCCGGGGTGGCCGAGGCGGGCATGGTGCGCACCGCGAGCCGGACCAGGCGGGGCACGGGGCGGCCGTCGGTGAAGGCGTCGAGGACGGCGTCGCCCAGGCCGCCCTCGGGGTGGTGGTCCTCCACGGTGATCAGGCAGCCGGTCTGGTCGGCGGCGGCGCGCAGGGTCTCGGCGTCCACCGGTTTGACCGAGTACAGGTCCACCACGCGCACCCGGACGCCCTCGGCGGCGAGCCGGTCCGCGGCCGCGATCGCCTCGTGCACGGTCACGCCCGCGGCGACCA
The DNA here is from genome assembly GCF_031932565.1 of Streptomyces sp. B1866. Classification (NCBI taxonomy): domain Bacteria; kingdom Bacillati; phylum Actinomycetota; class Actinomycetes; order Kitasatosporales; family Streptomycetaceae; genus Streptomyces; species Streptomyces sp. B1866. The sequence goes on along the minus strand of NZ_JAVSCF010000093.1, from coordinate 14,995 downwards.
CGGTGACCCGGTCCTCGTCCGAGGCGCGCGGGAGTTTGCTGCCGCCGATGGGGAACCGCTCGTCGGGTCCGTAGATGACGGGCGTGCCGCCGCGGGAGGTGCGCAGGTAGCGGACGCCGGACCGGTCCGCCATGGCGGCGGTCAGGCGCGCGGTCTGGTGGGCGTCGCACGGGTACAGGACGGTGCTGCCGTGCACGGCGCGGAAGGCGGCGAGGTCTTCCAGCCCCATCTGGGAGGGGCCGTCCTCGCCGATGGCCACGCCGGCGTGCGACCCGACGAGGTTGAGGTTCGCGGAGCTCACGGCGGCCATCCGCACGAAGTCGTGGGCGCGGGTGAGGAACGCGGCGAAGGTGGCCGCGTACGGCACCCAGCCGCGCGCCTGCAGGCCCACGGCGGCGGCCACCATCTGCTGTTCGGCGATGTAGCACTCGACGTACCGGTCGGGGTGCTCGGTGGCGAAGGACTCGGCGCGGGTGGAGTCGGCGACCTCCCCGTCCAGCGCGACCACGTCGCCGCGCGCGGCGCCGAGGGCGGCCAGCGCCTGCCCGTAGGCGTTGCGGGTGGCGACCGTGTCGCCCACGTCGTAGCGCGGCAGCACCACGGGGCGGGCGGGCGGCGGCCACGCCGGGCTGACCCGCGGCGGTGCGTGGACGGACACCCGCAGGTCGCGTACGCCGCCGAGTTCGGCGACGGCCGCGTCGGCGTCGGGCACCGGCTTGCCGTGGTGGCCCTCCCGGTCCTCCACCGCGGCCACGCCGCGGCCCTTGCGGGTGCGCGCGAGGATCGCCGTGGGCTGGCCGGAGGTGGACAGCGCCTCGCCGTACGCGCGGTCGATCGCGGCGCAGTCGTGGCCGTCGATCTCGACGGTGTGCCAGCCGAAGGCGTGCGCGCGGCGGGCGTAGGCGGCCAGGTCCCACTCGTGCCGGGTGGGGCCGCGCTGGCCGAGCCGGTTGACGTCCACGACGGCCGTGAGGTTGTCCAGCCGCTCGTACCCGGCGTGCTCGAACGCCTCCCACACCGAGCCCTCGGCCAGCTCGCTGTCGCCGCACAGCACCCACACCCGGCTGGGCACCCGGTCCAGGCGGGCGGCGGCGTGGGCCAGGCCGACTCCGACGGGCAGCCCCTGGCCCAGCGACCCGGTGGCCACGTCCACCCACGGCAGCCGGGGCGTGGGGTGGCCCTCCAGGCGGCTGCCGAGCGCGCGGAAGGTGAGCAGTTCCTCGTCGCCGATCGCGCCGGCGGCCTTGTACAGGGCGTACAGCAGCGGGGAGGCGTGGCCCTTGGAGAACACCAGGTGGTCGTTGCCGGGGTGGCCGGGGTGGCCGAAGTCGTAGCGCAGGTGGCGGGCGAGCAGCACGGCCATCAGGTCGGCCGCCGACATCGAGGAGGTGGGATGGCCGGATCCGGCGGCCGCGGCGGCGCGCACCGAGTCCACGCGCAGCTGCTGGCCGAGCTCGCTGAGCTGTTCGTCTCGCATGTCCGTCCTTCCGGGGGTCTTCCTGGGGCCGTCCGCGCGGCGTCCGGGGGCCGGGCGGCGCGGACGGGCCCGGGGTGGCGGGGCGTCAAGGCGCCGCGCCGGCGGTCACTCGGGGCAGCCCGGCACGCGCGCCAGCTCCGGGGTCGCGGTGTCCAGCGGCACCGACCAGGAGCGCACCAGGCCGAGTTGCACGCCCTGCCGGGGCAGCGCCGCGTCCAGCAGCCAGTCCGACAGGACGCGGATCCGGTTGCCGGGCATGGCCGCGAGGTGGTAGCCGCGGGTGACGGCGCTGGCGACCGGGCCGGACAGCGGCACGTGCAGCGGGTCGGCGGCGGCCTGCGCGCCGCCCAGGTCGACGGTGAAGCCCAGGTCGCGGTGGCGGTACGGGCGCGGGGAGCCGTGGCCGAGGGAGGCGGCGACGTTGCGGCCGGCGAGCCTGCCCTGGGCTTGCGCGTGCTGCGCGGTCATGGGCGTGACCTGGCCGGGCCGGTTCAGGTCGGGCACGGCGGCCGCGTCGCCGCAGGCGAACACCTCCGGGTGGCCGGGCACCGTCAGGTACGGGTCGACGCACAGCCGCCCCCGGTCGGCCGACAGGCCCATGTCGGCCACGAGCGGGTCGGGCCGCACGCCGACGCACCAGATCAGCGACCGGGTGGCCACGAACTCGCCGTCGTCGAGCAGCACCCCCTCGTGGGTGGCCTCCTTCACCGACGTCTTCGTGCGGACCTCCACGCCGCGCTTGCGCAGCACCCGGTCGGCGGTGCGGGACAGGCGCTCGTCCAGTTCGGGCAGCACGCGCGGGGCGATGTCGAGCAGCAGCCAGCGCGGCGGCGGCCCGCCGCGCGTGGCGGCGCTCGCGCGGGCCAGCGCGTCGGTGAACGGCTTGCCGTGGGCGGCCACCTCGGTGCCGGTGTACCCGGCGCCGACCACCACGAACGTGCACCGCGCGGCCCGCTCGGCGGGGTCGCCCGCGGTCCCGGCCAGCTCGATCTGCCGGGTCATGTGGTCGCGCAGGTACAGCGCCTCGGGCATGCCGCGGAAGCCGTGCGCGTGCTCGGCGACGCCGGGGATCGGCAGCAGCTTGTTGACGCTGCCGACGGCCAGCACGAGCCGCTCGTAGCCGGTCTCCCCGCGCCCGTCCTCCGGGTCGCGCCAGCGCACCAGGCGCGCGTCGAGGTCCACCGAGTCGACCTCGCCGAGCACGAGGCGCACGTGCGGCAGGGTGCCGGTGAGGGACACCGACACCCGGCGGGGCTCCAGCACGCCGGCCGACACCTGGGGCAGCAGGGGCAGATAGAGGAAGTAGTCGTTGGGGTTGATCAGGGTGATCTCGGCCGCGCCGCGCAGTCTGCGCGACAGGGCTCGGGCGGCGTGGAAGCCGGCGAACCCGGCTCCGACGATCACGATGCGGGCTGGCTTCACGCGCGTCTCCCCAGGCGTACGTCCGTCACGGCCGCGACCGGCGGCAGCCGGCCGGGACGCTCCAAGTGCCCGTGGCGGCCGGGGCCAAACCCTCGGCCGGCAGCCCCGGCGCCGGCCCGGCGCGGGCCGCCCGGGGCCGCCCGCCGCCGCCCGGCCGGTGCGGACCGGCCGGGCGGCGGTCAGCCGGGACGTCGCGGGGGCGTCACCTGCGCTGGCCCGCCAGGGCCCCGGGGACCGGCTCGTCCCAGTCGACGCGGTAGCCGGTGAGCCAGTCCTCGGCGTCGCCGCGGGCCCGTTCCAGCCGCAGCGGCAGGATCGCGTCGCGCAGGGCGCGGCCCACCGGCCCGGGCGTGCTGCGGCGGGCCTGGTCCGCGCTGGCTGCCACCACCCGCTCGACCCGTTCGCGGCGCAGCCGCTCGTAGGCCGCGAAGGCGTGCCGCGGACGGCGCAGGTCGCGCAGGCACTTGGCGAGGACGACGCCGTCCTCCATGGCCAGCGAGGCGCCCTGGGCGACGTTCGGCGCGAGGGCGTGCGCCGCGTCCCCGACGATGACCGTGGAGTCGCGGTACCAGGTGGGCACGGAGGCGAGGTCGTAGGCGTGGAAGCCGGCGACGGAGTCGTCCGAGGCGCGCACCACGGCGGCGGCCGGGGTGTCGTCCTCCGCCAGCAGGGCCAGCACCCGCTCCCGCCACTGCGCGGCGGTGACGGCGGCGATCTCGGCCCGGGTCATCTCATCCGCGGGCACGTTGGCGAACCACCAGACCGCGCCGTCGGGCGCCACCGTGCCGCCGAACAGCACCCGCCGGCCGTAGACCATGGTGTACGCGTCCCGGGCCAGGGACGGGCCGCCGGCCGGGGTGTAGCCGCACACGGTGATCCGGCCGGTGTAGCGCGGCCGGGGCGCGGCGGCGTCGATGAGCCGGCGGATGGCCGAGTGGGTGCCGTCGGCGCCGACGAGCAGGTCGCCCTGGGCGCGCCCGCCGCCGGCGAAGGACGCCACGACGCGGCCGTCGGGCGCGGTGTGCGCGGCCAGCAGCCGTTTGCCGGGCACGATGTCTATGCCCCGGCGGGCCGCCTCCTCGCGCAGCGCCCGGTGCAGGACGGCGCCCTTGAGCGTGCGGGCCGCAGTGTCGCCCTCCTCCCGTACGCCGCTGAGGAGCCGGCCGCCCAGGTGCTTGCCGGTACCGCTGACGAAGTCGACGCGGGTGGCGGGGAAGGAGCGCTCCAGGACCGGCCCGTCGGCGCCGACGGCGCGCAGCGCCGCCAGCCCGTTGGCGAACAGGACGAGGAACGCGCCGGTGTCGGCCGCGTCGGCCGGGCGCGCCTCGTAGACCGTCGCGTCGATCCCGGCCTTCCGCAGGGCCATGGCGGTGACGGTGCCGGCGACACCGCCGCCGATGATCAGGGCATGGGTCATGGTGCTCCGAAGTGTGGCAGAAGGGGCGGAAACGGCGAAGAGACCGACCCGTGGGGAGGTTTGGCGGGGCGTCGGGGAACAGCTGGACGACGCCGTCGGCACAGCGCTATCAGGGCACCGGCGACGGCGTCCAGTCCCGTGTGCCGGACGGTCTTCCGGGCGCGCCGGGTTACGGTCGGGTACGCGCGGGATGCGTTATTTCAGCAGGCGGGACATCCTGCGGTCGGCGAGCGGACGGCCGCCGGTCTGGCAGGTGGGGCAGTACTGGAACGCCGAGTCCTGGAAGGACACCTCGCGCACCGTGTCGCCGCACACCGGGCAGGGCTGTCCGGCGCGGCCGTGCACGCGCATGCCGCCGCGCTTCTCCGCCTTCAGCTCCTCGGCCGCGAGGCCGCGGGAGCGCTCGACCGCGTCCCGCAGTACGGTGCCCATGGCCTCGTACAGGGCGGCGGTCTCCTCCTCGGTGAGGTCGGCGGCGATGCGGTAGGGGGACATGCGGGCGGCGTGCAGGATCTCGTCGGAGTAGGCGTTGCCGATGCCGGCGAGGACGCTCTGGTCGCGCAGCAGGCCCTTGATCCGGTGCCGGGCGCCGTGCAGCAGCCCGGCGAAGCCGTCGAGGGTGAAGTCCGGGTCCAGCGGGTCGGGGCCGAGCCGGGCCACGCCGGGCACCTGCTCCGGGTCGTGGACGCAGTACACGGCGAGCCCCTTGCGGGTGCCGGCCTCGGTGAGGTCGAAGCCGTAGCCCTCCGGCCCGGCCAGCCGCAGCCGCAGGGCCAGCGGGCCGCGGCCGGGCCGCGGCGGCGCCTGCGGCAGGCCCTCCTTCCACCGCAGCCAGCCCGCGCGGGCGAGGTGGACGACCAGGTGCGGCCCGCCGGCGGTCAGGTCCAGGAACTTGCCGCGCCGGCGCACCGCGGTGAGGGCGCGCCCTTCGAGCGCGGTCAGCGGCGGGTCGTACGTCTTGAGCACGCTGACCGCGACGGGGTGCACGCGGGCGATCTCCCGGCCGACCGCGCGCTCGGCCAGCAGCGCGGCGAGGGCCTCGACCTCGGGCAGCTCCGGCATGCCTCCAGTCTGCCGCGCCCGCGGGGCCGGGCAACCGGTGGGGCCGCCCGGCGCGCCGGGCGCCGCTGCCCGCGCACGGTGACGCCCTCGTGCGGTCACGCGCGGGTGAGCGGTGTCCACCAGGCGCGGTTGTTCCGGTACCAGGCGACGGTTTCGGCGAGCCCTTCCGCGAACGGCACGGCGGGCCGGTAGCCGAGCCGTGCGGAGATCTTCCCGGAGTCGACGCTGTAGCGCAGGTCGTGACCCTTGCGGTCGGGCACGTGGCGCACCATCGACCAGTCGTGGCCGAGGGTTTCCAGCAGCAGTCCGGTGATGTCGCGGTTGGTCAGCTCGGTGCCGCCGCCGATGTTGTACACCTCGCCCGGCTCGCCCTTTTCGGCCACCAGCGCGACGCCCCGGCAGTGGTCGTCGACGTGCAGCCAGGTGCGCACGTTCCGCCCGTCGCCGTACAGCGGCACCCGCCTGCCGTCCAGCAGGTGGGTCACGAAGAGCGGAACGAGCTTTTCGGGGTGCTGGTAGGGCCCGTAGGTGTTGGAGCAGCGGGTGACGCAGACGGGCAGGCCGTGGGTGCGGTGGAAGGCGCGCGCGAGAAGGTCGGCGGACGCTTTCGAGGCGGCGTAGGGGGAACTGGGGTTGAGGGGCGCGTCCTCGCTCCACGACCCGCCGGATATGGACCCGTAGACCTCGTCGGTGGAGACGTGCACGAATTTCGCCACCCCGGCGGCGAGGGCCGCGGCGAGCAGGGTGTGGGTGCCCAGCACGTTGGTCCTGACGAATTCCTCCGCGCCGGATATGGACCGGTCGACGTGCGACTCGGCGGCGCAGTGGACCACCAGGCCGGCGCCGCGCAGCACCGCGGCCACCAGGGGCGCGTCGCAGATGTCGCCGCGGACGAAGCGCAGCCGCGGATGGTGCGCCACCGGGGCCAGGTTGGCCTCGTTGCCCGCGTACGTGAGCTTGTCGAGCACCACGACCTCGGCGTCCGCGCAGGCCGGATAGGCGCCCGCCAGCGCCTGTCGTACGAAGTGGGAGCCGATGAAGCCCGCGCCCCCGGTCACCACGATGCGCACTGGACCCCCTCTCAGCGGTCTTCGGTCCGCGCTGTCCCCCGGGGCTCCGCCGCCGGTCCTGGCCGCCGGAGACCCGGTTCACGGCCGACGCCGGCGCCGGCGGATCCCTTCCGGACGGTGATTCTCCTCGCCAGCAGGCTAACCGCGGGTACCGGCCAGGTCCGCAGCACCCGCGCGTACCGGCCGGGCGGCGCTCCCCGCCCGGCGCGCACCGGGCTGCCGACCGGATGAACCGGCGCCGGCCGACGGCCCGCGTGCGCGGGCCGCGGTCGGCGGAGGTGATACGGATAGCGCAGGCGCAGCGGGTCGACGCGGACGGGAGCGGGCGTGGAGTGGTTCACCGCATCCGGCTACTGGCTGAGCAGGCTGGTCTTCCAGCGCGCGCTCGCCGTCGTCTACCTGGTGGCGTTCGTCGCGGCCGCGGCGCAGTTCCGGGCACTGATCGGCGCGCGCGGCATGCTGCCGGTGCCGCGGTTCACCGCGCGCGTGCCCTTCCGCCGCTCCCCCAGCCTGTTCCACCTGCACTACTCGGACGGCTTCTTCGCCGCCTGCGCGTGGCTGGGCGCCGCGCTGGCCGCGGCGCTGGCCGCCGGGGCCGCGGACCACGCGCCGCTGGGCGCGGCGATGGCGGCGTGGGCGGCGCTGTGGCTGCTGTACCTGTCGATCGTCAACGTCGGGCAGGTGTGGTACGGGTTCGGGTGGGAGTCGCTGCTGCTGGAGACGGGCTTCCTGGCGGTGTTCCTGGGCAACGAGCGGGTCGGCCCGCCGGTCCTCGTACTGTGGCTGCTGCGCTGGCTGCTGTTCCGGGTCGAGTTCGGCGCCGGGCTGATCAAGATGCGCGGCGACCGCTGCTGGCGGGACCTGACGTGCCTGTACTACCACCACGAGACGCAGCCCATGCCGGGCCCGCTGAGCTGGTACTTCCACCACCTGCCCGCGCGGCTGCACCGGGTGGAGACCGCGGCCAACCACGTGGCCCAACTCCTGGTGCCGCTCGCCCTGTTCACCCCGCAGCCGGTGGCGAGCGCGGCGGCCGGGGCCGTCGTGGTCACGCAGCTGTGGCTGGTGGCGTCCGGCAACTTCGCCTGGCTGAACTGGCTGACGGTTCTGCTCGCGCTCGCGGCCGTCGACGGGCGGGCGGCCGCGGCCGTCCTGCCGCTGCCCGACCCGCCCGCCCTGCCCGCCGCGCCGGCCTGGTACGAGGGCGTGGTGCTCGCTGTGACCGCGCTCGTGCTCGTGCTGAGCTACTGGCCCGCCCGCAACCTGGCCTCGGGCGGGCAGGTGATGAACTACTCGTTCAACCCGCTGCACCTGGTCAACACCTACGGCGCCTTCGGCAGCGTCAGCCGCAGCCGGCGGGAGGTGGTGATCGAGGGCACCGACGAGCCGGTCGTCACGCCCGGGACGGTGTGGAAGGAGTACGAGTTCCGGGGCAAGCCGGGCGACGTGCGCCGCCTGCCGCGCCAGTTCGCCCCGTACCACCTGCGTCTGGACTGGCTGATGTGGTTCGCCGGGCTCTCCCCGGCCTATGCCCGCCAGTGGTTCGCGCCGCTGGTCACCCGCCTGCTGGAGGGCGACCGGGCGACGCTGCGGCTGCTGCGGGCGTGCCCCTTCCCGGACGCGCCGCCGGTGCACGTCCGCGCGCGGCTGTACCGGTACCGCTTCACGACCCGCGCGGAGCGGCGTGCCACCGGCGCCTGGTGGCACCGCACCCTGGTGCGGGACTTCCTGCCCCCGGTCTCGCTGGACCGGCCCGGCGGCGCGGGGCCCCGGTGAGGGCCTTCACCGGGCTACGCGGCCACGCGGGCCACCTCGATGACGAACAGGCTGCTCGCGGTGGGCCGCACCTCGCGGATCTCCAGGCCGGCCTCGGCCAGCAGCCGGACCAGGTGGCGCCGGGTGTGCTTCCGGCCGCCGACGTTGAGCAGCAGCAGCAGGTCCATGCCGGTGGTGACCTTGGGCTCCGGGCTGTCGTCGACGAGGTTTTGCACCAGCACCGCGCGGCCCCCGGTGCGCAGCGCGGCGGCCACGTTCCGCAGGGTGGCCACGGTCCGCTCGTCGTCCCACTCCAGCAGGTTCTTCAGGATGTACAGGTCTCCGGAGGGCACCCCGTCCAGGCAGCTGCCGCCGACCAGCCGCACCCGCCCGGCCAGCTCGCCGCCCGGCCGCAGGGCCGGGTCGGCCGAGGCGACCACGGACGGCAGGTCGTGCAGCACGCCGTGCAGGGCGGGGTGGCGCTCCAGCAGGGTGCGCAGCAGGTGGCCGCGGCCGCCGCCGACGTCCACCGCGACCCGCACCCCGGTGAGGTCCAGGGCGCCGGCGACCATGTCGGAGGTGTACGAACTGGACTGGGTCATCGCCCGGTTGAAGATCTCGGCGGACTCCGGGGCGTCCTCGGACAGGTACGCGAAGAACTCCTTCCCGTACAGACCCGGGAAGACCCGCTCGCCGGTGCGCACCGCGTCCTCAAGGTGCGGCCAGGCCCGCCAGGTCCACGGGGCGACCGTCCACAGCACCTGGTAGCGCACGCTGTGCGGGTCGTCCTCGCGCAGCACGCGGGACAGCGGGGTGTGCCCGAAGCGGTCCTCGGCGGCCTCCTCGAACACGCCGTGGGCGGCCAGCGCGCGCAGCAGCCGGGCCAGCGCCCCGGGGTGCAGGTCGAGGCGGGCGGCCAGTTCGGCCGCCTCGACGGGCTTGTCGTCGATCTCGTCGGGGACGCGGAGCCGGACGGCGGTCATCATCATGGCGGAGACCCACAGGCCCATCGCCAGTTCCTTCACCCGGGCGGCGGTCGCCAGCTCGGGAGCGTAGGTGGTCTCGGTCACGGGTTCGTCGCCTCTCGTGCTGCCCATCGGGGTCCCTTCCGCGGCGCTCAGGGCTGCCGGACGCCGGCGTCGCGCTGCCAGTGGTAGAACTGCCGGGCGGACGCCTCCTGGACGCTGCCCCAGGCGCCGTCGTACGGCGTGACGTACTGGTCCATCGCCTGGCTGATGGACTGGAACAGCGGGTGGTCGTGCTGGGGGGTGAGCCGCCTGGCCAGGGGCTCGTCGGACTGGACGAGGTGGAAGTACAGGTCGCGGAAGGTGAGCAGCCGCCGCTCCCGCACGCCCACCAGGTCGGGCAGTTCGGTGCCGTCGGACTCGGCGAACAGGCGGCTGATCGCGGCCTCGCTGCCCGGCTGCTTCAGCCGGGCGACGATCAACGTCGTGGCCATGGGGGTCTCCTCGGGGGTGTCGGGGGTGCCGGGGTCCCGGCGTGGCGCGTCGGGGCGGGCTCAGGTGGCGCTGCGGGCTCGTGCCTCCACGCGGTCGCGGATCAGCTCCATCTGGATCCTGGTGTTGCGGTTGATGTGCTCGGCCATGGCCGCGTCGTCGGCGGGCGCTTCGGGCTTCATGTGGAACTCCTGCACCCAGCGCATCCGCACGCCGCCGTCGGCCGGGGTGAACTCCCAGAAGATGTCCATGAACGCGAACGGCCCGGTCTCCACCCGGCGGGAGCGGACGGTGTACGTCGCCGGGTCGGCGGTGCGCTCGGACACCCAGCTCCAGGAGATGCCGTCCTCGTCCGGGTGCATGGTCAGGCGGAAGGTGACGGTGTTCCCCTCGCGGTGCAGGATCTCGGCCCTGGCGTACTCGCTGAACAGCCGCGGCCAGGACTCGACGTCGTTGGTGATGTCCCACAGCAGGTCGATCGGGGCGTCGACGACGATGGAGTTGTCGGTGCGCGCGCGGTCCTCGGTCATGTGAGGGCTCCCTCCTCGCCCGCGAGGCAGGCGTTGACGACGGCGACGGTGTCCCGCGGGGTCCTCATGCGGCTGAGGGCGTCGTCGGGCAGCGTCAGGTCCAGGGTGTTCTCGATCTGGGACTGGATCTCCAGCACGGCCAGCGAGTCGTAGCCCAGCGCGGCGTACTCGGTGTCGGGGTAGTCGGCGTCGGCGTACCCGGCGTCCTCCGCGTCGTCGCCGCCGCCCGCGCTGCCGTGCATGATGCGCTTGAGGTCCTCGATGGTGAACTCGGTCATCTCTCTCCTTGACTGGCCGGGTCCGGGTGCTGTCAGGCCCCGCCGTCCGCCACCGCCTCCCGTACGACCAGGGCGGCGTTCATGCCGCCGTGGCCGCGGGCGACCACGAGGACCGTGCGGACCGGCAGCGGGCGCGGCTCGCCCACGACCAGGTCGATCCGGTGGTCCGGGTGCGGGACGACCGCGGCGGCGGTGGGCGGGACGACACCGTCCCGGATGGACAGCAGGGCGGTGGCGACGTCGAGCGCCGCGCCGCCGTACAGCCGGCCGGTCAGGGACTTGGGGGCGGTGACGGGCACGCCGCGCGGGCCGAAGACCCGGGCGAGCACGTCCGCCTCGGCGCGGTCCAGGTCGGGCACGGCCGCGGCGTCGGCGAACACCGCGTCGACGTCCTCCGGCCGCGTGCCGGCGTCGCGCAGCGCGCCGAGCACGGCCCGGCGCAGGCCCGGCTCGCGGCCCGAGCCGGGCGGCGGGTCGAAGGTCGCGGCGTGGCCGGCGATCTCGCCGTAGGGCCGCCGGGCGCCGCGCCGCCGCGCGGCGGCCGCCTCCTCCACGATCAGCAGCGCGCCGCCCTCGCCGGGCAGGTGCCCGCGGGCGCGGGCGTCGAAGGGCAGGTAGGCGCGGTCCGGTTCCCGGCAGGTGCTCAGCCGGCCCGTGGACAGCTGGGCGACCAGGCCGTACGGGCACAGCGAGGCGTCGGTGCCGCCGCTGACCACCAGCCGCGCGCCCTCGCGCAGCACGCGGCGGGCGTGCGCGAGGGCGTCGAGCGCGCCGGCCTGCTCGGCGGCCACCACGCCGCACGGGCCGCGCATGCCGTGCCGGATGGAGATCTGGCCGGTGGTGGCCGCGTAGAACCAGGCGATGGACTGGTAGGCGCCCACGTGCCGCGGGCCGCGCGACCACAGCCGCTCGATCTCGTTCTGGCCGAACTCGGTGCCGCCGGAGGAGGACGAGGTGACCACCGCCATGTCGTACTCGGGCAGTTCGGCGGGGTCGGCGCCGGCGTCGGCGAGGGCGGCGTCGGCGGCGGCCAGCGCCATGTGGGTCCAGCGGTCGGTCTGCACCGCCAGGCGGCTGGGGATGTGCTCGCGGGTGCGGAAGGCGGGGATCTCGCCGGCCAGCCGCACCGGGTAGCCGGAGGCGTCGAACCGGCTGATCGGGCGGAGGCCGCTGACCGCGCGCAGCGTGTTCGACCAGTACTCCTCGGTGCCGATGCCGTTGGCCGCGACGATCCCCAGGCCGGTGACGACGGCGGTGGCGGCGCGCGGCGGTGCGGCCGTCTCCGGCGGCAGGGCGGTGCCGGCCGTCACCGCTGCCTCCCGGGGCGGGTGAGCACCATCGCCGNGCCGGCCGTCACCGCTGCCTCCCGGGGCGGGTGAGCACCATCGCCGTCTGGAAGCCGCCGAAGCCGCTGCCGACGGACAGCACCGCGTCCATGGTGTGCTGACGGGCCGTCAGCGGCACGTAGTCCAGGTCGCACTCGGGGTCGGGGGTGTGCAGGTTGGCGGTGGGCGGCACGGCCTGGTGCTCCAGCGCCAGGGCGCAGGTGGCGATCTCGATGGCGCCGATCGCGCCGAGCGAGTGCCCGATCATGGACTTGATGGAGCTGACGGGCACCTCGCGGGCCCGCTGCCCCAGGCCGCGTTTGAAGGCGGCGGTCTCGTGCCGGTCGTTCTGCCGGGTGCCGGAGCCGTGCGCGTTGATGTAGTCGATGTCGGCCGGGGCGAGCCGGCCCCGGTCCAGGGCGACGCGGATGGCCTCGGCCATCTCCCGGCCGTCGGGTTTGAGACCGGTCATGTGGAAGGCGTTGCTGCGGCTGGCGAAGCCGGCGATCTCGGCGTAGACGTGCGCGCCGCGGGCCAGGGCGCGGTCCCGGTGCTCCAGCACCATCACGGCCGCGCCCTCGCCGAGCACGAAGCCGTCCCGGTTGCCGTCGAAGGGCCGGGAGGCGTGCTCGGGGTCGTCGTTGTTGGGCGAGGTGGCCTTGATGGCGTCGAAGCAGGCGGAGGTGATCGGCGAGACGGGCGCGTCGGTGGCGCCCGCGATCATGACGTCGGCGGTGCCCTCGGCGATGAGCTGCTGCCCGTAGCCGACGGCGTCGAGCCCGGAGGTGCACCCGGTGGATATCAGGTTCACCGGCCCCTCGGCGCCGCACGCCCAGGCGGTCTCCACGGCCAGCGTGCTGGGCACCATGTAGCCGTACAGCTGCGGGACGCCGTAGCGGTGGTCGACCAGCCTGAGCCGGCCGCCGTCGCTGAGCACGACGTACTCCTCCTCCAGGCCCGTGGTGCAGCCGACCGCGCTGCCCAGGCTCACGCCGGTGCGGTGCGCGGGCAGGCCGCCCGGGGCCAGGCCGCTGTCGCCCAGCGCCTCGCGGGTGGCCACGACCGCGAACTGCGCGGCCCGGTCCATCCGGCGGATCTCCTGCGGCGTCAGGCCCTCGGCGGCCGGGTCGAAGTCGCACTCGGCCGCCACCTGGGAGCGGAAGCCCGCGGGGTCGAACAGGGTGATGCGCCGGGTCGCGGTGCGCCCGTCGGTCAGCAGTTTCCAGAAGCCGTTCGTGCCGATCGCGCCCGGTGCCACCACGCCTATCCCGGTGATGACGACGGGGCGCGTCACCGTGCCTCCTCGGCGACGCGTGGTGTGACGGTCTCGGTGTCCACGTGGCCCAGCTCCGGGCGGGGCGCCAGCGGCGAGAGGTGGAAGACGAGCTTGGCCTGCACGGTGCCGGTGTTGCGCACCCGGTGGCGCATGCCGACGGGGATCATCAGCCCCTGGTCCTCGCGCAGCGCCCGCGCCTCGCCGTCGAGGTCGACGGCCAGCTCGCCGCGGACCACGAACAGGAACTCCTCGGAGTACGGGTGGTAGTGCTCGGCGACGTACTCGCCCGGCTCGATGAGCGCCACGCCGAGGAAGCCGGAGGTGGAGCCGACCGTCTTGGGGCTGAGCAGCGTACGCAGGTCTCCGCCGCGCCGGCGGTTGGGCTGGGCGTCGTCGAGGCTGACGACGGCGACATCCTGGGGGCTCACGCTTCCTCCTGGGACTTGACGGCGTACGGGTGGGTCTCCTGGCAGGCGCCGGGCCGGGCGCCGCGCCGGGTCAGGACTGGGCGGGGGCGCCCGTACCGTGGACCGGGGTCATCGCGCAGCCGGTGAAGAACGCGCGGAACCCGCTGTCGGTGGTGAGGTCGTGTCCGGTGGCCAGCAGCCGGTTCAGCCGCGCCCCGAGGCCGGAGTACGGGACGACGCGCGCGAGGCTGTCCAGTTCCTCCCGGGCCGCCGCGGTGGCCTCCCAGAACCGCACGACGGTGTCGCCGGCGCCGAAGACCGTGCTGCTGACCAGAGACGACGCCAGGTGCCGGGCCGTGCCGGGGGCGACTCCGGCCGCCAGCACGCGGCGCAGCTCACGGCCCCGGCCCGGCCGCACCGGGTACAGCAGCGCGCGGCGGTGCACGCCGGGCGGCGTCGGCTCGGAGTGCGCGTAGTGGGCGCAGCGGGTGAGCCGGGCGCGCACCAGGTAGGAGGCGGTCGGCAGGGAGCCGGGCATGTCGCACAGCGCGCGCAGCGCGCCGGAGGCGGCGGCGTCGGCGGTGAGGCGGCTGACGAGCCCGTCCAGTCCGCCGGCGGCGGCCTGGACGTGCAGGACGCGGCCGGGCGCGGTGAGCGTCGCGGGCGGGCCCGCGAGCCCCCGGTCGGCGGCGGCCTGGCCGAGCCGGCCCAGCAGCCTCGCCGTCCGGGACTCGTTGCCGGGCGCCACGGGGACTCCCAAAGCCACCCGCTCCATCGACAGACCTCCCGGTGGGTGTGCGGATCCGGCGCGTACGGGGTGGAGCTCCCGGCCGTCCGCGAGGACGTCCGATGGACCGAGCCTGCACACCTCCGCTCAGGAAGCGGACAGGATTCGCACAAGGCCGACGCCGCCCGCGGGTCGGTCCGCTCAGGGCACGCGGGCGCGGCGCGGGGCGGGGTCGCACGGTGCGAGGCGGCACGGGGCGGGGTGGCACGGCGCGGGGTGGCCGGCGTGCGGGCGCGTCAGGCGCCGTCGGCGGCCGGCGGGGGCGCGGCGCCGCCGGGGTGGCCGGCGCCGGGGGGCGGGGCGGCGTCGAAGGGGGCGTCGGGGAAGCCGCGGGCGAGGTCGACCCGGGAGCGGATGCCGAGCTTGCGGAAGATCTGCCGCAGGTGGAAGCCGACGGTGTGCGGGGACAGGAACATGTGCGCCGCCGCCTGACGGTTCGTCATGCCCTGGGCCACCAGGCAGGCGACGGCCCGCTCGGTGTCGGTCAGGCTCGCCCACCCCGAACGGGGGCGCTCGGCGGGCGTCCAGTGCCGCCGCCGCACCCCCGCCCGGCGCAGCCGGCGGCGCACCCGGGCGGCGTCCCGCTGGGCGCCCAGGCGGGCGTACCCGGCCATGGCCCGGTCCAGCGCGTCCACGGCGGCGTCCCGGTCGCAGCCGGGGGCCGAGCCCACGTCCTCGGCCGCGGAGGCGCGGGCCCACGGGTCGGCGTGCTCGTCGGCCGCCCGGCGCAGC
>NZ_JAVSCF010000092.1:0-21972 GCF_031932565.1 Streptomyces sp. B1866 | reverse complement strand
CCGTGAAACCACCGGCTGTAGTACTAGCAGGCAGCGCTGGTGGCAGCCTGCCGGTCGACGTTGTAAGCCGTCAAAAGATCATAGGTCCCGGCCGGGGTACCGAGTATGGTGCGGAACTTCTCCACCGGCGGGCCTGGTTGGTGTAGGTGGACAAAATAGTGGAGTGCAAGAACACGCCATGCTGGTGTTTCGCCGAAGAGGCTGAACGACGGCATCTCGTCGAGACTGTTTTCGAGGTCGCCGAGACGATCCGCAGGTCGCGTTGCTGATGGAAGAGGCGGCTGGCATCAGAACACGCGGACGGAGGCAGCAGTGGTCGCGTACGAGTCCCTGCTGAAGAACAGCCGCGTATGGTGGTGGATGGTCGCAACAGTTGGCACCCGGCTCGCGGTGTGCACGATTTCGCTCGGCGTAGTCTTCGCAGCCAAGTCGGCTACCGGTTCCTACGCATGGGGGGCCGTCATCGCCGACGCCTATGCCGGAGGGGAGGCCATCGGTGCCCCCATGGGTGCGCGGTTCCAGCGTCGCCCACTGAGAAAGGAACTCGCCTGGGTCGCGCTGACCGAGGCTATCGCCCTGGTGGGGGTCGTCGTTACCCTGTCGCTCGGAGCCCCGCTCGCCGCCGCCGTACTCGCGGCACTGGCTGGTGGCGTTGCGAGTGGGACGTTTGGTGGGCTTCGCACTCTCGTGGTCGGTTTGGTTCCTGAGTCACGGGAGAACACTCTGGCTCTCGATGTGATCATGAACCAACTGTGTCAGATTGCAGGCCCTGCGCTGGCGGCTTCCGCTGCGGTGGCGTGGAGCCCCGATGCGCCACTGCTGATCGTCTGCGGTGGTCTAGTCGTCGTCGCGGCTGTCACGGTGAAACTCCCGGAGTCCGTCATGGGCGCTGCGGACAGTGGAAACACGGTCCAACCGGAGCCGCGACGGACCTCGACGCTGGCTGTCGTCCGGGTGATTGGGCCGTCTCTCGCCGTTTCCACGGTGGTGTTGACGCTCCATGCCGTGCTGGAGGTAACGCCGCCAAGCGTCCTGGGACAACGTCACGGGCCGCCGGCGTGGGCTGGGATCGCGTTGTCGGGATTGGCTGTTACCAGCGTTGCCGGAAGCTTTCTGTACGGCCTCCGTCGTTGGTTCGGTCGCCCGCACACGCACACCCTGATCTTCGCGGGCGGGTTCTCACTCATGGTCACTGTGGTGGGCGTGGTGTGGTCCCCAGTCGTGACCGTGGTCTTAGTGGCTGCATGCGGCTTGTTTCAGGCCGCCGCGAGCACGGCACGCAGCTTGACAGTCACCGACGTGCTCCCCGCCGATGACTGGTCTGTCGGGTTTTCGTTGCTCTACTCCTTCGGAGCGGTGGGCTTCACTGGGGCCAGCGCGGTGAGCGCCCTGTTCCTCGCAGCAGGCAGTGCAGAGGTGTTGCTGATCGTTTTCGGCCCTGTCGGCATAGTGATCTTCGCCCTTACGTGGTGGTGGGAGCGGACCACGGAGGCGAGGGAAGCCAATCAGGCAACAGTCTTGTGATGTCAGGATTTCACGGCCCCCTCCGTCCCCAGCGGACGCGGCAACTACCGCCGCGACACGGCATGGGACGCTGTCACGAGGCGGCCGTTCTGCCACACCATACGAATCCGTCCCGGCGGTCTTCGAGACTGAGTCCCGATCCGTCGAGCAGGACCAGGTCCGCGCGCAGCCCCGGAGCGACGCGCCCACGGTCGTGGTCGAGCCGGAGAAGTCGGGCGGCCTCACTGGTAGCCGCACGCAAGGCTCCGGCGTCGCCGAGGCCGGCAGCCGACAGCAGCGGCAGTTCGTCCAGCACATCGACATGCGGGCGTGTGGACATGTCCGAACCAGCCGCTATGGGTACACCCGTGGCAAGCGCCAGTTGTACGGAGTGCCGGTGCGCCGCGTCAGACACGTCGTCCCCCTCACTGCGTATCCCGGCGAGGGTGGGCACGTACCAGCATTGATGACACTGCATTGCAGCTACGGCGTGTTCGTCCAGGAAGACACCATGCTAGATACTGCGGACGCCGGCCTAAAGGCTGTCCCGTAATCCCTGGTGGATCAGCGAGCGGCGTCAGATGCGGTCAATCGCAAGGCGGCGGAGCGTCCGAATAGTGGTTCTATTCGGACGTTTCGCCAACGCCGCGAGTGGCCGTAGCTGGCGTCGGGAGCCCGCCAGGGATTGCGGGACAGCCTTTAGGCGGCGGCCTCGTCTCCTCGGTCGGACCGGCCGGAAAACATCACCGGCGGCGGAAGCAACCCGAACCGGCTCCCCACCACCACGTATGAGTACGACTCCTGGGGTAACACCACCTCCGAGGCGGAGACGGCGAACGGCGTCACCCGCACGACCGCGACAACCATCGCGCCTACAGCGCTGTCAACAAGACCAGGAGCCTGCGCGCCGCCTTCTACGTGACGAGAAGCCGTAGGACTGCCATGGCCGTGGGTCGGACATTCCATCGAGGGAATTCCAAGAATTCAGCCCGATCGTTCGTTTACCACGACGCCAAACACGGCAAGAGATACGGTTCGGCCAGCAGATATCTGTGCGCGGCACAGAAACACCTGCGCAGCGTCCGCGGTACTCGAAGGAACCACAGGGGCAGCCCGGATGGTAGGCTCAATCCCGGACTCACCGTTGGCTGACCTTCTGGCAGGAAAAACATGTGGCACAGGAGAGAACCTTCCGCACTCGAACGGTCACTGCCGAAGGGTTCTTAGCTCAGCACCCATCCGGAATTCGGCCAGCGCGCCGAACTCGGCGATCTCCTCATCGAGGTGGACCAACTGGAAGCAGATCTGACCGGTGTCCTCGGGCTGGACGACCGCCGTCTGAAGGCCGCGTGTGGAGCCGTCGAAAACCAGTTCCAGGCGGCGCAGGAGGAACTTGCCAGGTTTGACGCAGATCCCAGCATCGAGCCTGTCCGAGAATACGTGCGCACGCTGAAGGCAGCTTTCGACGAGTACATCACAGATCGACAAGGAGCGGGCTGAAGAGGCTCGTTTTCTCTGCCGCCGCGAAAATCACGGCCGGGAGCAGGAAAGGAACTGACCAGTGTCCGAAACACGGGTGAACCGACCCGAGCTCGGCCGCATCGGACTCTGCCGTAATGGAGAGTACGCCGACTGGTTTGCACTGCTCGTACCCGAAATCGACGGATGGCGGGTCTGCTACCTACGGACCCCAGAGAGCGACTCGGAAGACGACTTCTCGACCAGTGACGACAGCTTGGAACAGGCCATCGGCCCCATGGAGATCGCCTGGTACCACGGCGAGGAGGCAGAGCGAATCGAACGCGCGGTCTTCGGGCTCTGGGACGAATGGAAAAGCAGGCAGTGCGCTCGATTCGTCCCGCGCAAGGGCGCATTCAGAAGACGCCGGTGAAGGAGTCCGGAGACGGCGGCCGGAGCCCGACCAGGCCGCCGCTCAGCGCGTTCACCGTGGTGCGCGACTTCTTGACCCCGAGCACGTTGGGGGAAGTCTTGGTCAGAACGCACAACACGCGCCGTACCGCTTGGGCTAGCCGTCGGCCCGGCCGGACGCCGAAACTGGCCCCGACCTTATGAACTGCCTACTCGGACAGGAATTCCGTTCGAAAATCGACCGCCGATTCCCTTGTCTCAGCCATGGCAGCGCGGGGCCCATCTGGGCCGTATACCGCTTCGACATCCTTGCCAGGCGGCCTGGTCCCGAGACACCGGTCAAGTACGGCTCCGCAGATCCATGCCATCGACCTGGGACGTTGCAGGCACAGGACGCGGCTCTCACAACGTCTCACGTATGTACCGGACAATCCGGACGCCAAAAGCCTGCCCTCACATCGTGAGAGCAGGCTCTGACCTGCGAAAACGCTGGTCGGGACGACAGGATTTGAACCTGCGACCCCTTGACCCCCAGTCAAGTGCGCTACCAAGCTGCGCCACGTCCCGATGCTCGCTCGGCGGGGTGTCCCTGCCGACCGCGCATGAGAACAATACCGCACCTCACAGGGTGGTCGCCTCCGGCTTCCGCCGTGGCCGGGCCTTCCGGGCGGCCGGGCCGGCCGGGGCGGGCCGCGCAGGGTCGGTCGGCGGGTCGTCGCCGAGCAGGTAGCGGGCGCCGGGGCCTCGGGTGGCCGCCGTGTCGTGGGGGTTGTACAGGGCGCAGGCGCCCAGGGAGAGGCAGCCGCAGCCGATGCAGCCGACGAGCTTGCGCTTGAGCCGCTCCAGGTCGGCGATCTGCTGGTCGATGCGGTGGGTCCAGGTGCGGGCCACGGCGGACCACTGGGCGGCGGGGCTCGGTCGGCGGGGAGGCGGGAGAGGGCCGCGCGGGTCTCGTCGAGGGTGAGGCCGACGTGCTGGGCGGCGCGGATGAAGGCCACCCGGCGCAGCGTGGCGCGGGCGAAGCGGCGCTGGCGGCCTGTCGTGCGCTCGGCGGTGATCAGGCCCAGGTCCTCGTAGTAGCGCAGGGCGGACGGGGCGAGGCCGCTGCGGGCGGCGAGCTCGCCGATCGGGAGGCGGTCGTGCTTCGACGTCATGAGGGCGAGGGTAGCGACTTGACCTCAAGCTCACTTGAAGTTGCAGGCTTCCTGCCATGACTTCCGTGAAAGCCGACTACGGCGACCTGCCCCGGCTGATGAGCCGGATGACCGGTGACGAGAAGCACGGGCCGGCTGCGACCTCGACGCTGGACGCGCTGTGGGTGCTCTACGACCGGGTGCTGCGCGTCTCGCCGGAGGCCGCGGACGCGCCGGACCGCGACCGGTTCCTGCTGTCGAAGGGGCACGGCCCGATGGCGTACTACGCCGTGCTGGCCGCCAAGGGCTTCTTTCCGGCGTCCTGGCTGGCGGGCTTCGGCGCGTACGACTCCCCGCTCGGCCACCATCCGGACCGCACGCTGGTGCCGGGCGTCGAGATCAGCAGCGGGTCGCTGGGGCACGGGCTGCCGCTGGCCGTGGGGACCGCCCTGGGACTGCGGGCCCGGGGGTACGGCGACGCCGCGGTGTGGGTGCTCCTCGGCGACGCCGAGCTGGACGAGGGCAGCAACCACGAGGCCATCGCCTACGCGGGCGCCGTCCGGCTGGGTCGGCTGCACGCGCTGGTCGTCGACAACGCCTCCGCCACGCACGGCTGGCGCGGCGGCATCGCCTCCCGGTTCGAGGCGGCCGGATGGTCGGCGGTGACCGTGGACGGCCGTGATCACGAGGCGCTGTACGACGCCTGCACCAGGCCCCACCCGGGGCGGCCGCACGCCGTCGTCGCCCGTGTCGAGCCCAAGGGCGACTGACCGACCCGCCGTCTCCCCCGATTCGCTGAAAGGTTTCTGCTATGGACACCACGGACACCATGCGTGAGCGTTTCGCCCGCACCGTCTCCCGTCTGCTCGACGACGACCCCCGGCTCGCGCTCGTGCTCGCCGACATCGGCGTGGACGGATTCCGGGCCGCCGCCCGCGCCCACCCCGACCGGGTGATCAACGTCGGCATCCGTGAGCAGCTCATGGTGGGCGTGGGCGCCGGGCTGGCCCTGGCCGGGATGCGGCCGGTGGTGCACACGTTCGCGAGCTTCCTGGTCGAGCGGCCCTTCGAGCAGGTCAAGCTGGACTTCGGGCACCAGGGTGCGGCCGGTGTGCTGGCCAGCGCCGGCGGGTCGTACGACTGGCCCGGCGGCGGCTACACCCACATGGCGCCCGGCGACGTGGCGCTGCTGGACACCCTCGACGGGTGGGCCGTCCACGTCCCCGGCCACCCCGACGAGGCCGAGGCCCTGCTGCGGCAGGCGGCGGCCGGTGACGGCAGCGTCTACGTGCGGCTGTCGGCGGGGCAGTCCAATGCCGCGCCGCTGCCCGTCGGCGGCGGCCGCCTGGTCGGCGTGCGGCAGGGGCGCGGCGGCGTGGTCGTGGCGGTCGGGCCGATGCTGGACTCCGCGCTGGCGGCCGTCGAGGGTCTGGACGTGACCGTGCTGTACGCCGCGACCGTGCGGCCCTTCGACGGGCCGGGGCTGCGCGCCACGGTCGGCGCCGCCGGGGCGCCGGACGTCGTGCTCGTCGAGCCGTACCTGGCGGGCACCTCCACGGCAGCCGTGAACGACGCTCTGGCGGACCTGCCGCACCGCGTGCTGGGCCTCGGCGTCGCCCGCCGCGAGCTGCGCCGCTACGGCACGGTGGAGGAGCACCTGGCCGGGCAGGGCCTGGCCCCCGCGTCGCTGCGCGCGCGTGTCACCTCCTTTCTGGGCGGCGGGCGCCCGGCGGACGTCGTCTCCTGATCCGCCCGGGGGCCGCCGCCGCGTGACCGGTTCCGCGGTGGCCAGGGGCGGGGTCAGACCGACGGCGAGGGGTCCCGCGGCACCGGGCCGCCGTACGCCTCGGCGAGCGCGCGCGGTGCGGCCTGGCGCCAGGAGTCGACCAGGATGTCCCGCAGCTCGCCGGTGTCCTCCAGCGCGGCGAGCCGCACCCGCAGCCAGGCGAACTTGTCGTCGTGGCCGGGGCGGACGAAGAACTTCTCCGGCTCCGAGGCGATCAGCTCCGCCCGGTCCTCGATCGGGCACTTCACGCCCACGGACGCGTCGTCGTCGGACAGCGCGGCGAAGATCTTCCCCTTGACGCGGAAGGTGGGCATGCCCCAGGCGAGCTTCTCCTGCGTCTGCGGCAGCGAGAGCGCGATGCTGCGGACGTCGTCTGCGGTGGTGGCCATGGCGGTCCTCCCTGCTCCGGCGGCGATGGCGGTGGTGGCCGCGGTGGTCGTACGGGCCGGACGCGCGCCCCGGCGGGGTCGGCGGTCCGCCCCACCCGGCCCGTACGGCGCGGTGTTCACGGATGTCCACGACGGTAGCCCCCGCCACTGACAGCGGACCCGGGGGCGCCCGGCGGCCCGGCTTCCGCCGTACAGGTGCCCGTCTCCCGTGCCGGTCCGGCCCGCGCCGCAGGGCCTGGTGACGCGGCCCGTCCCGTACGGGCTCGTGGCGTGCTCGCGCACCCACCCCGCCGGCCGGTCCGCCCGGCGGTGTGAAACGATCAAGCGACCGTGTTCCGCTCCTGCACCACATCGTGTTCCGGGAGGATCGTTGGACACCACGGACGCATCCACACCGCCGTCCGCCCCTGCTTCCCCTTCGCCCCAGACGCCACCGGGCGCCCTTGCCGCCGCGCCGTCGGTGCTGTCCCGGCGCGGGTTCCTCCGGGCCGGCGCCGGAGCCACCGCCACCGCGGCCGCCACGGCCGCGGCCACCGCGCCGGCCGCGGTGGCCGCGCCCGCGGGCGCCCGCGGCGCGTCGCTGTCCTTCACCGCCGCCACCAACGGCGCCGCCGCCCTCTCCCCCGCCGGTGACCGCCTGGTCGCCGAGGTCCAGGGCGTCCTGTGGTCGCTGCCCCGCGCGGGCGGCGACGCGGTGCCGCTCACGCCGCCCGACCTCGAACCCACCCGGCCCGTCTTCTCCCCCGACGGCGGCCTGCTGGCCGTCTGCGCCTTCCGGGGCGGCGGCTTCCACCTGTGGACGCTGCGCCCCGACGGCTCCGGGCTGCGGCAGCGCACGGACGGGCCCTGGGACGACCGCGGCCCGGCCTGGTCGCCCGACGGCACCCGGCTCGCCTTCGCCTCCGAGCGCGGCGGCGACCCGGTGGCCGGCAGCCCGTACCGGGTGTGGGTGCTGGACCTCGCCTCCGGCGAGCTGACCCGGCTCACCGGGCTGCCCGGCCAGGACGGTCCGCTCCAGGACGGCCACTGGGAGGACTTCGACCCCGTCTGGTCGCCCGACGGCACGCGCGTGCTGTTCGTCCGCGCCGCGTTCACCGGCAGCGCCCTGGACGCGCGCACCATCGCGTCCGTACGGGCGGACGGCACCGGACCGGTGGCGGTGGAGCACACCGAGACCGCCGCGGGTCAGGTGCTCGCGCCCGCGGTGTCGCCGGACGGCACGCTCGCCTACCTGCGCACCACGCCCGCGCCGAACGGCTCGTGCACGCTCGTCGTGGACGGCCGTCCGGTGGCCGTGGCCGGCGACCTGGAGCCGGCGCCGCCGCGCTGGACGTCCCGCGACACGCTGCTGGTCACGGCTGACGGGCGCTTCCGGATTCTGCGGCCCGGCGCCGCGGCGAACTCCGCGGACCCGGACGGCGAGGACATCCCGTTCCGCGCCGTGCTGCCCGTCGAGCGGCCCTCCTACCGCGTGAAGCGGTACGACGTCGACGGCGGCGGCGTGCGGCCGGTGCGCGGCCTGCACCTGCCGGCCCTGTCCCCGGACGGGCGGCAGATCGCCTTCGCCGCGCTGAACTCCCTGTGGCTCGCGGACGCCGCCGGCGGTCGCCCCCCGCGCCGGATCGTCCGCGCCGCGGCCACCCGCTACGTGCTCGGCCCGTCCTGGGCGCGGGACGGGCGCGCGCTGGTGTACGCCGACGACCGTGACGGGCTGCTCACCGTACGCCGCCTGGACCTCGGCTCGGGCGCGGAGACGACCCTGGCCGCCGGGGGCCGCGTGCACCCCGCCCTGTCCCCCGACGGCGAGCGGCTGGCCTGTATCGACATGTCGGGAAACCTGGTGGTGCGCGATCTGGCCGCCGGTACGGACCGGGTGCTGGCCGCGGCCCTGGGCGCCGGCGGGCTGCCCGGCCGGCCGAGCTGGTCGCCCGACGGCCGCTACGTCGCGCTGTGCGACCGCAACCGCCTCAACCGGCGCTTCCGCGAGGGCTACAACCTCATCCGGGTCGTGGACACGGACACCGGCACCGCCCGCCTGCACGCGGTCGCGCCCCACACCTCGATCTCCGACCGGTACGACTCCGGCCCCGTCTGGTCGCCCGACGGGCGCTGGATGGCCCTGATCGCCGAGTCCGCCCTGTGGCTGCTGCCCGTACGGCCGGACGGCACGCCCGACGGCGACCCGCGCGCGCTGACCGACGAGAGCGCCGACCACCCGACCTGGTCCGGCGACTCGCGCAGCGTCCTGTACCTGTCGGCGGGCCGGCTGCGGCTCGTCGACGTCCGCAGCGGGCGGGCGCGCACGGTCCGCGTGCCGCTCGACCACCGGCGGCCGCGGCCCGCCGACACGGTGGTGCACGCCGGACGGTTCTGGGACGGCACCGGCGGCGACGGGACCGTCCGCGAGGACGTGGACGTGGTGGTGCGCGGCGGGCGCGTCGCCGCCGTCGAGCCGCACCGCACCGGCCGCGCGGCGCTGCGCCGTATCGACGCCTCGCGGCGCACGGTCGTCCCGGGCCTGTGGGACGCGCACACCCACCCCTGGCAGTACACCTACGGCGGCCGACAGACCGCGCTGCAGCTCGCCTACGGGATCACCACCGCCGTGTCCCTGGGCGGCTTCGCGTACGAGCAGGCCCGGCTGCGGGAGGCCGTCGCGGCGGGCGTGCTGGCCGGGCCCCGGCTGCTGGCCTCCGGCGAGCTGCTGGACGGGCCGCGCGTGGCGTACAGCATGGGCCGGGCGCACCGCACGCGCGCGGGGCTGCGCCGCTCGCTCCAGCGCGGCGCCGCCCTGGACTGGGACTTCGTCAAGACCTACGTGCGCGCGCCCGGCTGGGTGATGGAGGAGGCCGCCCGGTTCGCGCACGAACGCCTCGGCGTACGCGCGGGCAGCCATCTGTGCTCGCCGGGCGTGCAGCTCGGGCAGGACCTGACCACGCACCTCCAGGCCACCCAGCGCCAGGAGTACGGGCACGCGACGACCGCGACCGGCCGGGCCTTCCAGGACGTCACGGAGATCTACACGGCCACGGACTTCCACCTGATCGCCACGCCGTTCACGGCCGCGCCGCTGCTGGGGGACGATCCGTCGCTCGCCGCGGACGCGCGGGTCACGCGGCTGATGCCGCCGTGGGACGCCGCCGCCGTACGGCAGGACGCCCAGCGCCCGCCCACGCCGGCCGAACGCGCCGCGCTGCGCACCGAGATCGGCGTCTACCGGCGCGTCCTGGCCGGAGGCGGGCTGGTGGCCCTGGGCACGGACGCGCCGCTGGTGCCGGTGGGGCTGCACCTGCACCTGGCGCTGCGCGCCCTGCACGGCCACGGGCTCACGGCGGCGGAGGCGCTGCGGACCGCGACCGTGCTGCCCGCGCGGGTGTTCGGCGCGGACCGGGACCTCGGCACGCTGGAGGTGGGCAAGGCCGCCGACCTGACGATCGTGGACGGCGACCCGTTCACCGACTTCTCCACGCTGGTGCGGACGGTCGCGGTGCTGCGCGGCGGGACGCCCTACGAGCAGCGGGAGCTGGTCGAGTCCTTCCCCGCTCCGGCCGCCGACCGCGACGGGGGCCCGGCGGAGCACTGGCTGGCGGTCGGGCGGCACCTGCGCCGGGACAGCTGCTGCGACACCGGCCACTGAGCGGCCCGGGAGGCACCCGGCGGGGACCGCCGCCCGCGCCGCCGCCGAGGGGCGGCGGCGCGGGCCGCCGGGCCGGTGCGCGTCCCCGGGCGTTGTCAGTGGGGTGCGGCATGATCGGGGCTGTGACGCGACGCCTGATGCTCCTCGACACCGCCTCGCTGTACTTCCGCGCCTATTTCGGCGTGCCGGAGTCGGTCCGGGCCCCGGACGGCACGCCGGTCAACGCCGTGCGCGGGCTGCTCGACTTCATCGCCCGGCTGGTCTCGGACCACGGGCCGGACGACCTGGTGGCCTGCATGGACGCCGACTGGCGGCCCCGGTGGCGGGTCGAGCTGATCCCCGGCTACAAGGCCCACCGCGTCGCCGAGGAGGCGCCGGAGGGGGCGGGCGCGGACGAGGAGGCGGTGCCGGACACCCTCTCCCCGCAGGTGCCGGTGATCGAGGCCGTGCTGGACGCGGTGGGCATCGCGCGGGTGGGCGCCGCGGAGTACGAGGCGGACGACGTGATCGGCACGCTGGCGGGCCGCGCCGCGGGCCCGGTCGACATCGTCACCGGCGACCGCGACCTGTTCCAGCTCGTGGACGACGGTCGGCGGGTGCGGGTGCTGTATCCGGTGAAGGGCGTCGGCACCCTCCAGACGGTGGACGAGGCGCTGCTGCGTGAGAAGTACGGGGTGGACGGCCCCGGGTACGCCGACCTGGCCCTCCTGCGCGGCGACCCGAGCGACGGCCTGCCGGGCGTGCCCGGCATCGGCGAGAAGACGGCCGCCAGGCTGCTGGCCTCGTACGGCGACCTGGCCGGGATCATGGCCGCCGTGGACGATCCCGGCTCGGCGCTGACCCCGGCGCAGCGCAGGCGGCTGGAGGAGGCGCGGGCGTACGTGGCGGTCGCCCCCGCGGTGGTCCGGGTCGCCTCCGACGTGCCGCTGCCGGCGTATCACCCGGCGCTGCCGCGCGCGCCGCGCGATCCCGGCGCGCTGGAGGAGCTGTCGGCGCGGTGGGGGCTGGGCGGCTCGCTCCAGCGCCTGCTGTCGGTCCTGCGCTGATGGCCGGACCGGGCTGTCTCCGCCCGCGGCGGGCTGCTAGGTTAGGCTGACCTAACTTTCGTTCGACGAGGGAGGTCGCCATGGCGGACCGTCCGGCCCGCAGGAGTCCGCAGCTGCACCGGGGGCGGGTGGTGCGCACCGAGCGGCTGACCGCGCACATGGTCAGGGTCGTGCTGGGCGGCGACGGGCTCGCCGCCTTCCACGCGGGCGAGTGGACCGATCACTACGTCAAGCTGCTGTTTCCGGCCGAGGGCGTGACGTACCCCGACCCGTTCGACGTGGCGCGCGTGCGCGCCGAGTTCCCGCGCGAGCAGTGGCCCCGTACGCGCACGTACACGGTGCGCGCCTGGGACGCGGCGGCGCGCGAGCTGACGCTGGACTTCGTGTGCCACGGCGACGAGGGCCTGGCGGGTCCGTGGGCGGCGGGCGCCACGCCCGGCGAGGAGATCCTGTTCCTCGGGCCGGGCGGGGCGTACGCCCCGGCTCCGGACGCCGACTGGCACCTGCTGGTGGGTGACGAGAGCGCGCTGCCCGCCATCGCCGCCGCGCTGGAACGGCTCGCGGGCCGCGCCGGGACGTCGCCGGGCGCGGGCGGTGACGTGCCGGTGCACGCGTTCATCGAGGTCGCGGGGCCGGAGGAGGAGCAGAAGCTGACCGCGCCGCGGGAGGCCGGGATCGTCTGGCTGCACCGGGGCGGCGCGCCGGTGGGCGAGGCGCTGTGCCGGGCCGTACGGGCCCTGGACTTCCCCTCCGGGCCGGTGCACGCGTTCGTGCACGGCGAGGCGGGCTGGGTGAAGGAGATGCGCCGCCACCTGCGGCTGGACCGCGCGGTTCCGCGCGAGCGGCTGTCGATATCCGGTTACTGGCGGCGCGGCCACGACGAGGACGGCTGGCAGGCGTCGAAGCCGGCGTGGAACGCGCGCGTGGAGGCGGAGCAGGAGGGCGCCGCCGCCTGAGCCCGGTGGCGGCCTCCCGCCGCCCGGCCGGGCGCCGCCTCGTCGCGCTCCCGGCCGGTCCGGTCGGGAGCGCCGCCGCCGGAGTACGGCCGCGCACCGCCCGCTCTTCCGGTCCCCGGAACGGCCCATTCGGCGGCCGGAGGTGAGAAATTCGGAGCGTGACGGACACGGCCGCGATATGCGCGGGAAACAGCGCCTCCCTAATTTCTGTCATCCGATAGGAATTATGAGAGCGACAGGGAACCGCCATGTCCGTCACCACCGACCCCGGCACGCCCTCGCCGCCCCCCACCGCACCGGACGACCGCTCGCTCGCCGACTTCGGCTACCGCCAGGAGCTGCACCGCCGCATGGGCCGGTACGCCTCCTTCGCCGCGGGCTTCTCCTTCATCTCCGTCCTGACGACCGTCTTCCAGTTCTTCGCCTTCGGCTACTCCTTCGGCGGGCCCGCCTTCTTCTGGACCTGGCCCGCCGTGCTGGCGGGCCAGCTCCTGGTCGCGGCCTGCTTCGCCGAACTGGCCGCCCGCTATCCGATCTCCGGCGCCGTCTACCAGTGGTCCTCCCGGCTGAGCACCCCCGCCTTCGGCTGGTTCGCCGGCTGGATCATGGTGGTCGGGCAGGTGGTGGTGGTCGCGGCCGCCGCGCTCGCGCTCCAGGTGGTGCTGCCCGCGCTCTGGACGGGCTTCCAGCTGACCGGCGGCGACCCGGCCCCCACCACCGCCACGGGCGCCGCGAACGCCGCCCTGCTCGCGCTCGTCCTGCTGGCCCTGACCACGGTCGTCAACGTGCTCGACAACCGTGTCCTGTCCGCGGTCAACCGCATCGGCGTCACAGCCGAGATCATCGGGGCGGCCCTCATCGTCGTCCTGCTGCTCACGCACGCCGAGCGCGGCGGCGGCGCCACCCTGCACACCGGCGGCGCGGGCGGGGCCGCCGGGGCGCTGCTGGTCGGCTCCCTCACCGCGGCCTACGTGCTGATCGGGTTCGACAGCGCCGGCGAGATGAGCGAGGAGACGCGCGGGCCGCGCCGCACGGCGCCGCGCACGATCCTCGGCGCGCTGCTGGCCGCGGGCGTGCTGGGCGGGCTGCTGGTGCTGGCCGGGGTGCTCGCCGCGCCGAGCCTGACCGACGGGCGGCTGGCCACCGAGGGGCTGAGCTACGTGCTGACCAGCAGCCTGGGCGACGGCGTCGGCAAGGCGCTGCTGGCCGACGTGGCCCTGGCGATCGCCGTGGCCACCCTGGCGATCCAGACGTCCGGATCGCGGATGCTGTTCTCCATGGCGCGCGACGGGGTGCTGCCGTTCTCCTCCCGGCTGGCGCGGGTGTCGCCGCGTACGGGCATGCCGGTCGGGCCGACGGTGACCGTCGGGGCGGGCGCGGTCGCGGTCGTGCTGCTCAACCTCGCCTCGCCCGCGGCGTTCCTGGCCATCGGCACGACGTGTGTCGCCATGCTCTACCTGGCGTACGCGATGGTCACCGGGCCGCAGTTGTGGCGCAGGCTGCGCGGCGGCCTGCCGGCGACGGCCGCGCACGACGAGGCGGGGCGGCCGCTGTTCTCCCTGGGCCGGTGGGGAGTGCCGGTCAACGCGCTGGCGCTGGCCTACGGGCTGGCGATGACCGTGAACCTCTCCTGGCCGCGGGCGGCGGTGTACGACCCGGAGGGCGGCCACTGGTACTTCCAGTGGTTCACCCTGCTGTTCCTGGGGGCGACGGTGGTGCTCGGCGCCGCCTGCCGGGCCGTGCGCGGCCGGTCGCGCGGGCCCCTTGGGCGGCCCGTCCCGACGCCGCGCTCCCCCTAGACCCCGCCCCGGCGGACACCCCCGGGGACCGGGGTCACCCCGCCCGCCCCGGTATCCCGACGATCCGCAGCGCGGCGTCGGCGGTGGCGGCGGCGAAGGCGCCGACCGGGCGGTCCGGGTCCGAGCGGTGGATCAGGATGACGCCCTCTATGAGGCCGAAGACCAGGTCGGTGCGGACCGCGAGCTCCCCCTTGTCCAGCTCGCGGCCCGCGCCGGTCGCCGCGATCAGCTGGCCGTAGGCGTCCTTCAGGTCGGCCCGCACGCGGTGGAAGCCGGCGAAGCGCTCGATGCCCACCTCGGGCAGCAGGTAGAGGGCGCCCAGGTTGTGCGGTCCGCCGCACAGCAGCTCGACGTCGGAGCGGCACAGCGCGTGCAGCCGCTCCTCGGCCGGCTCTCCGTCGCGCGCGAGCAGCCCGCGGGCCACGGCGAGCGACGGCGTGACCGTGGACTCCAGCAGCTCGGCGAGGATGTCCTCCTTGCCCGCGAAGTAGTGGTACATGGTCGCCTGCCGCATTCCCGCGCGCTCGGCCACGGCCCGGGTGCTGGTGGCCGCGTACCCCCGCGTGGTGAACAGCTCGGCGGCCGCGGCCAGCAGCTCGTCGCGGGCCGACAGGCCGCTGTCGGGACGCTGGGTGGCGCGGGGGCGGCCCACGCGCCGTCCGGTGGTGCTCATGGTGCCGATCGTCGCACAGGAGTCTGACAGCGGAGCGGCGTAACCCGTCCGCAACATCCGGGCAACTGCCGCGAATCCGGACCGGCCTAATTTCTATCGAGCGACAGATATTAGGAGGTGCGAACTCGCCGTGACACCTGCGACCGCCCGCCCGGGGGCCACCACGGGACCATCCGGCACGCCGGACCCCACCGGGACGACCAGCACCGCGTACGGAGCGCGGGAGCACGCCCGCGCCCAGGAGGGCACCCGGGCCGACGCCATGCCCGTCGTGCCCGCCCGCGCGTGGCCGCGGCCCCCCGGCGGCGTGGCCGCCGGCGACCTGGTGTGGGCGGAGACCGTCCCGGGCGGCGGGTACGCCCACAAGGTCCTCGCCCGCGGCACCGAGCTGCGCCTGACGGACCTCGCCGGGGACGCCTGCGCCCACCTCACCCTGCACGTGGCCGACCGCCCCTGGGAGCGGCTGAACACCGCCGACACCGTCAAGGTGCTGTGGAACGCCTACCTCGGCGAGCGGCACCTGCTGCTGTCCGACCAGGGCCGGGTGCTGGCCTCCGTCACGGCGGACACCTCCGGGCGGCACGACGCGCTGTGCGGCACCTCGACGGCCCTGCGCAACACCCGGCGCTACGGGGACGGCAGCCCCCACGGGCCCTCCCCCGCCGGGCGCGAGCTGCTGAAGCTGGCCGCGGCCAAGAACGGCCTGGAGCCGCGCGACCTGCCGCCGTCCGTCTCGTTCTTCCAGGGCGTGCGCGTACGCCCGGACGGCGGCCTGGAGTTCACCGGTTCGGCGGGCGCCGGCACCCGCGTGACGCTGCGCGCCGAGATGCCGCTGACCGTGCTGCTCGCGAACGTCCCGCACCCCCTCGACCCGCGCCCCCGCTACACCGTCACCCCGCTGGAGGTGCTGGCCTGGCGGGCCCGGCCCACCGCGCCCGGCGACCCGCTGTGGGACGCCACACCCGAGGGCCGACGGGCCTTCCTGAGCACCCTCGACGACCTCGCCGCCCGGGGGCTCGCATGACCACGGCCCACGCCGCCCCGCACGCCCCCGCGACCGCCACCGTCCCGCCCCGCGCCCCCTGGTCGGCCGTCGTGCCCCGGGGGTGGCACCTGGCCGTCACCGACCTGCACGGCAACCAGGCCGTCGACTTCCTCGTCTACGACGCGCGCGACACCACCGTGCGCTACAGCGCCCCCGACACCGTCCACGCGCAGGGCAACGTCTTCCTTACCACCGGCAGCGTGCTGCTGTCCACCGAGCACACGCCGCTGATGACCGTCGTGGCGGACACCTGCGGGCGCCACGACACGCTCGGCGGCGCCTGCTCCAAGGAGTCGAACGCCCTGCGCTACGGCCACCACACCTGGTCGCAGCACGCGTGCGCCGACAACTTCCTCGCGGAGGGAGCCCGGTACGGGCTGGGCAAGCGCGACCTCACCGGCAACGTCAACTGGTTCATGAACGTGCCCGTGGAGCCCGACGGCACCCTCGGCATCGTCGACGGCATATCAGCCCCCGGGCTGCGCGTCGTGCTGCGCGCCGAGACCGACGTCCTGGTCCTGGTCTCCAACTGCCCGCAGATCAACAACCCGTGCAACGGCTTCACGCCGACGGCCGTGCGCATGACGGTCGGCGAGGCCGCCGCATGACGCCCCGGTACCCCGGCACCCCGACAGGCCCCGCGACCGGCGGCCGGCCCTTCGGCACCCTGCTCGTCGCCAACCGGGGCGAGATCGCCGTCCGCGTCCTGCGCACGGCCCGCCGCCTGGGGCTGCGCACCGTCGCGGTCTTCTCCGACCCCGACCGCGCCGCGCCGCACGTGCGCCTCGCCGACACCGCCGTACGCCTGGGCCCCGCGCCCGCGGCCGAGAGCTACCTGGACGCCGGAGCCGTCCTGGCGGCGGCCCGCGCCACCGGCGCGGGCGCGATCCACCCCGGCTACGGCTTCCTGTCCGAGGACGCGGACTTCGCCCGCCGGGTGGAGACGGCGGGGCTGGTCTTCGTCGGCCCCGCCCCGCGCCACCTGGAACTCTTCGGCGCCAAGCACACCGCGCGCGCCGCCGCGCGCGCCGCGGGCGTCCCGCTGCTGCCGGGCACGGACCTGCTGCCCGGCCTCGACGCGGCGCTGGCCGCCGCCGACGCGCTCGGCTACCCGGTGATGCTCAAGGCGACGGGCGGCGGAGGCGGCATCGGCATGCGGGCGTGCCACGACGCGGCCGGGCTCGCGGACGCCTGGGAGGGCGTGCGGCGGGTGGCCGCCGCCGGCTTCGGCACGGCGGGCGTCTTCCTGGAGCGCCTGGTCACCCGCGCCCGGCATGTGGAGGTCCAGGTCTTCGGAGACGGCCGGGGCGGGGTGACCGTCCTGGGCGACCGGGACTGCACGCTCCAGCGGCGCAACCAGAAGGTCCTGGAGGAGGCGCCCGCGCCCGCCCTGCCCGCGCGCGTGCGCGCGGGCATCGCGGCCGCCGCGCGCGACCTGGCCGCCTCGGTGGCCTACCGGTCCGCGGGCACCGTCGAGTTCGTGTACGACACCGCGCGCCGCGAGGCGTACTTCCTGGAGGTCAACACCCGGCTCCAGGTGGAGCACCCGGTCACCGAGGAGACGTACGGCGTCGACCTGGTCGCCTGGATGCTCCGCCTGGCCCGGGACGGCGACACGCCGGAAGCGGGCACGGCGCGCGGCACGGACGGCACGCGGCGCGCGGACGGCTCACCGGACGCGTACGAACCGGCCGGCCGCACGCGCGTGTCGGCCGACCGCACGCGCGTGCCGCCGCCGCGGCCGTCGGGACACGCCGTCGAGGCCCGGATCTACGCCGAGGACCCCGGCCGCGGCCACCGGCCCAGCACCGGCCTGCTCACCCGCGTGTCCTTCCCCCGCGACGTGCGCGTCGACACCTGGGTCGAGGACGGCACCGAGGTCACCGCGGCCTACGACCCGCTGCTGGCCAAGGTCGTCGCCCACGGCCCCGACCGCGCCACGGCCCTGGACCGGCTCGCGCGGGCCCTGGCGGCCACCCGCGTGGACGGCGTGGCGACCAACCTCGGCCTGCTGCGCGCCGCCGTCGCCGACGCGGCCGTACGGGCCGTCGAGCACACCACCGCCTCCCTCGACGCCCTGGCCGATCCCGCCCCGCGCGTGGACGTCGTACGGCCCGGGACGCTCACCACCGTGCAGGACTGGCCCGGCCGCACCGGCCTGTGGCACGTCGGCGTGCCGCCCTCCGGCCCGATGGACGACCTGTCCTTCCGGCTCGGCAACGAGGCCCTGGGCAACCCGCCCGGCGCGCCCGGCCTGGAGTGCACCCTCCAGGGCCCGGTGCTGCGCTTCAGCCATCCCACGGCCGTGTGCGTGACGGGCGCGCCCGCGCGGGTCACCGTCGCCGGGCGGCCGGTCCCGCAGTGGGAGCCGGTCACCGTCCCGGGCGGCGCGGAGCTGGCCGTGGCGGCGCCGCACGGCCCCGGCCTGCGGACGTACGTCCTGGTCGCGGGCGGCGGGCTGGACGTGCCGGACTTCCTCGGCAGCGCCGCCACCTTCACCCTCGGCCGGTTCGGCGGCCACGCCGGGCGCGCGCTGCGCGCGGGCGACGTCCTGCGCGCGCGGGAGCCGGCCGCCGGCACGGGCGGGCGGCCCGTACCGCCCGGCGACCGCCCGGAGTTCACCCGCGCCTGGCACGTCGGCGCCGTGGAGGGCCCGCACGCCGCGCCCGAGTTCTTCACCGAGGACGATGTCCGCGCCTTCTACGACGCCGCGTGGAAGGTGCACTTCAACTCCGCGCGCACCGGCGTGCGCCTGGTCGGCCCCAGGCCGCGCTGGGCACGCGCCGACGGCGGCGAGGCCGGACTGCACCCGTCGAACATCCACGACACGCCGTACTCGGTCGGCGCGGTCGACTACACCGGCGACATGCCGGTGCTGCTCGGCCCGGACGGGCCGTCGCTGGGCGGGTTCGTGTGCCCGGCCACCGTCGTCAGCGGCGAGCGGTGGAAGCTCGGCCAGCTCCGGCCGGGCGACACCGTGCGCTTCGTGCCGGTGTCCGAGGAGGCGGCGGCCGTCCTGCGCCGCCGGCCCGCGAACCGCCCCGCGCCGACGCGCCCGCCCGTCGCGGACGGCGGCGTGTTCGGCCGGCGCGCGGCGACCGACACGCGCCCCGAGGTCACCTACCGGCGCGGCGGCGACGCCAACCTGCTGATCGAGTACGGGCCGATGCGGCTCGACCTGGGCCTGCGGATGCGGGTGCACGCCCTCGCCGAACGGCTGGCCGCCGAGCGGCTGCCCGGCGTGGTCGACCTCACCCCCGGCATCCGCTCGCTCCAGGTGCACGTCGACCCCGACGTCCTGCCGGTCGGCAAGCTGCTGTCCCTCGTGCGGGAGGCGGAGGACGCGCTGCCGCCCACCGACCGGCTCGTGGTGCCCAGCCGCACCGTCCACCTGCCGCTGTCCTGGGACGACCCGGCCACCCGCGTGGCCGTCGCCCGCTACATGGCGGGCGTGCGGGACGACGCGCCCTGGTGCCCGTGGAACATCGAGTTCATCCGCCGCGTCAACGGCCTGGACTCGGTGGACGACGTGCGCCGCATCGTCTTCGACGCCTCCTACCTGGTCCTGGGGCTCGGCGACGTCTACCTGGGGGCGCCGGTCGCCACCCCGCTCGACCCGCGGCACCGCCTGGTGACCACCAAGTACAACCCGGCCCGCACCTGGACCGCCGAGAACTCCGTCGGCATCGGCGGCGCCTACCTGTGCGTCTACGGCATGGAGGGGCCCGGCGGCTACCAGTTCGTGGGCCGTACGGTGCAGGTCTGGTCGAGCTGGCGGCGGCCGGGAGCCCGGCGCTCCGGCCCGCCGCACCTGCTGCGCTTCTTCGACCGCATCCGGTGGTACCCGGTCACGGCCGACGAACTGCTCGACCTGCGCGCCGACATGGCGGCCGGCCGGCTGGAGGTGCGCACCGAGGAGGGCACGTTCGCGCTGGCCGACCACCGCCGCTTCCTGGCCGGGCACGCCGGCTCCATCGCCGCCTTCCAGGAGCGCCAGGCGGCGGCCTTCGCGGCGGAGCGCCAGGCGTGGGAGGCGGCGGGCGAGTTCGCCCGCGCCGAGGCGGCCGCCGCCCCGGTCGCCGAGGACCGGCCCGAGGTGGCCGTGCCGGACGGCGGCCGGGTGGTGGCGGCGGAGTTCGCGGCCAGCGTGTGGCGGGTCCACGTGCGGCCCGGCGACCGGGTGCGCGCGGGGCAGCGGCTGCTGGCCCTGGAGGCCATGAAGATGGAGGCCGCGGTCGAGGCGCCGGCCGACGGGGTGGTGGCCGAGGTCCTGGCGGCCCCGGGAGACCAGATCGAGGCGGGCGCGGTGCTGCTGACGCTGGCGCCGCCGGGAGGCTGACTCCGCGGAACGGGCAACACGCGCGAGAGGCCCCTGCGGGCCGGAAGGGCTGTGGACATGACGGGTGCGGCACTGGCGCGAGTACGCGCCGCCCACGCGCGTATCGCCGAGATCGACCGGCCGGAGGTGTGGATCTCCCTCGTGCCGCGGGAGCGGGCGGAGGCCGAGGCGCGCGCCGTGGACGCGCGCGCCGCGTCCGGCGAGCGGCTGCCCCTGGCGGGCACGGTCCTCGCCGTCAAGGGCAACATCGACGTGGCCGGGCTGCCGACCACGGCCGGCTGCCCGGCGTACGCCTACCGGCCGGAGCGCGACGCGCCCGCGGTCGCCCGGCTGCGCGCGGCGGGCGCGGTGGTCCTGGGCACCACGAACCTCGACCAGTTCGCCACCGGCCTGGTCGGCACCCGCAGCCCGTACGGAGTGGTGCGCTCCGCGCACGATCCGGCCCGGGTCGGCGGCGGGTCCAGCTCGGGTTCGGCCGTCGCGGTGGCGCTCGGCGCGGCCGACCTGGCCCTGGGCACGGACACGGCGGGCTCCGGGCGGGTGCCCGCCGCGTTCAACGGGATCGTCGGGCTGAAACCCACGCGCGGCCTGGTGCCCACCGCCGGTGTCGTGCCCGCCTGCGCGAGCCTGGACTGCGTCACGGTCCTCGCCCGCGTGCTGCCCGCGGCGGAGCTGGCGCTGAGCCTGATGTCGGCGCCGGCCGGCCGCGCGGCACCGCCCGCGCCCGCGCGCCGCCCCGGCCCGTACCGCGTGGCCGTACCGCCCGCCGACCGGCTCGGGGAGATGGACCCCGGCTGGGCGGCGGCGTACGAGGCGGCGGCGCGGCGGCTGGCCGCCGCGGGCGCGGAGCTGACCGGGATCGACCCGGCGCCGTTCACCGAGGCCGCGGCGCTGCTGTACGAGGGCGCGTTCGTCGCCGAGCGGTACACGGCCGTGGGCGGCTTCGTCGACGCCCACGCCGGCCACCCGGACCTGGACCCGGCGGTCGCGGGCATCATCGCCACCGCCCGCGCGATCCCCGCCCACCGCCTGTTCGCCGACCGGCAGCGCCTGGCCGCGCTGCGGGCCGAGGCCATGGCCGGGCTCGGCGACGCCGACGCGCTGCTGCTGCCCACGGCCCCGGGCCATCCCACGCTTGCGGAGGTCGCCGCGGACCCGCTCGGCGCCAACGCGCGCCTGGGCCGGTTCACCAACT
This sequence comes from Streptomyces sp. B1866, assembly GCF_031932565.1. Taxonomy (NCBI): domain Bacteria; kingdom Bacillati; phylum Actinomycetota; class Actinomycetes; order Kitasatosporales; family Streptomycetaceae; genus Streptomyces; species Streptomyces sp. B1866. The sequence continues at coordinate 602 of NZ_JAVSCF010000092.1, read as the reverse complement.
CCACCAACCTGTTCGACCTGTGCGCCGCCGCGGTCCCCGCAGGCACGGTGTCCGGGCTGCCCTTCGGCGTGATGCTGATCGGCCCGGCCTTCACCGACGAGCGGATCGCGCGCATCGCCGCGCTGCTCGCCCCGCCGCCCGCGCCGCCCGCGCCGCCCGTCCGCCTGGCCGTCGTCGGCGCCCACCTGGCCGGGCAGCCGCTCAACCACCAGCTCCTGGCACGCGGCGCCCGCCTCGTCGCCGCCACCGCCACCGCGCCCGCCTACCGGCTGCGGCTGCTGGCGACACGGCCGCCCAAACCCGGCCTCGTGCGCGTCGCCGAGGGCGGCGTGCCGGTCGAGGCGGAGGTCTGGGAGCTGCCCGCCGAGGGGCTGGGCACGCTGTGCGCCGCGCTGCCCCCGCCCATGGCCCTGGGCCCGGTGGAGCTGGCGGACGGCTCGCGGGTCACCGGCTTCCTGTGCGAGCCCGCCGCCCTCGACGGCGCGCCCGACATCTCGGCGCACGGCGGCTGGCGCGCCTACCTCGCCGCCGCGGCGGCCGGCCGGCCCGGCTGACGGCCGCCCGGGCGGCCCCACGGCCGAGGCCCGGGACGCCGCCGGGCG